>DNNT01000028.1 GCA_003497545.1 Arenimonas sp.
GCCCACCTGCTTGCGCTGCAGGTTTTCCTGCGAGCCGCACAGCGTGCAGGGGATGATGGGGAAGGCCTTCCAGTCGGCGTAGTCGATCAGGTCGGCTTCGCGGCAATAGGCCAGCGGGCGGATCACCACGTGCTCGCCGTCGTCGCTCATCAGCTTGGGCGGCATCGAGGCCAGCTTGGCGTGGAAGAACAGGTTCAGGAAGAAGGTGGCGACCAGGTCGTCGCGGTGGTGGCCGAGCGCGATCTTGGTGAAACCCTGCGCCTTGGCGTGCGCGTACAGCGCGCCGCGGCGCATGCGCGAGCACAGCGAGCACATCGTCTTGCCCTCGGGCACCACGCGCTTGACCACCGAATAGGTGTCCTGCTCGAGGATGGTGAAGGGCACGCCGATCGAGCGCAGGTAATCGGGCAGCACGTGCTCCGGGAAGCCCGGCTGCTTCTGGTCCAGGTTCACCGCCACCAGCTCGAAGCGCACCGGCGCCTTCTTCTGCAGCTGCAGCAGGATGTCGAGCATGGCGTAGCTGTCCTTGCCGCCGGACAGGCAGACCATCACCTTGTCGCCTTCCTCGATCATGCCGAAGTCGGCGATGGCCTGGCCCACCTGGCGGCGCAGGCGCTTGGCCAGTTTCTGGCGTTCGTGCGATTGCTTGCGGGGCGCGGCGCCTTCGGGCGCGGCCTGTCGGGGCAAAGGATCGTGCAGGACCAGGGTCATGGCGGCGTGGCGGGACAGCGGGGCGGGCATTCTAACCCCTGTCGCCGGCCGCGCCGGGGCGCTAGGCTAGGCGGGTCAGGGAGGAAGGCATGGCCACGGAAGATCCCGGGAAAATCGCCGCCCAGCTGGTCGAACTCAGGGTCGAGCACCGCGACCTCGACGAGGCCATCGCCCGCCTCGCCGCCGACCGAGGTGCCGACGAGCTCACGCTCAAGCGCCTGAAGAAGCGCAAGTTGCGCATCAAGGACATGATCACCGCGCTCGAGAGCCGGCTGATCCCCGACCTCGACGCCTGAGGCGCCGCCGGTTCAGGCCGGCAGCTTGCCGCCGCCCGACTGCGCCACCTTGCTCACCGCCTCCGGCGAGAGCTTGGCGATGGTGTGCCGCAGGTCGCGGCCCAGCACCACCTTGGCGTCCTTTTCCCAGGCCGTCAGCGGCTCGTCGAAGTCGAGCTTGCCGTTTTCGCCCACCCACACCAGCTTCATCTCGCGCAGCTTCTGGATGAAGCCGCGGAACAGGGTCTTGTCGAAGAACTCCGGCGCGGCCGGCGCGTAGAGCAGGCTCAGGCGCTGGGCGGTGAGCTGGCACAGGGTCTCGAGCTCGCCGGCGCTGAGCGTGCGCGGGCCGTTCTTCACCAGCGTGGTGATGGCGATGAAATAGCGTTCGAAGGCCTGCTGCAGGCTGTGCGAGATGGCGCGCAGGCGGAAGACCTCGTCGGTCTGGCCCGGGCCGCGCGAGATGTAGCCGCCGTCGTCCTCGCTGGCCACGGAAAGCAGGCCTTCGGCCACGAACAGGTCCACGGTGGCGTCCAGGCGCTCGGCGAAACCGTCGGCGTCCCAGGGCAGGAACAGCTCTTCCTGCACGAACGGGTAGATCGTGCGGCCCAGGCGCAGCAGGCCTGCGCGGCTCATGCGGCGGTTGTTCTGGAAGCACAGAGCCACCCAGGCCGCGGCCGCGAACAGGTGCAGCACGTTGTTGCGGAAGTAGCTCTGCAGCACCGCCGTTTCGCCCTCGACGCTGAGCACGTCGCCCAGCGGGTGCACGGTGCGGGTGAGCACGCCGATCTTTTCGCCGTAGGCGATGATCGCCGCCGGGTCCATCGCCGTCACGGTGACGCGGTCGGAATAGGGCAGGGCGGCCAGCAGCTTCTTGTAAAGCGCCAGCTGCGCCAGCAGGTCGGCCTCGGACATGGCGTGCTTGGGCGTGGCCAGCAGGGCCAGCGCCAGCAGGTTCACCGGGTTCACGTCGGCGGCGCGGTTGATGTTCACCTGGATGCGGGTGGCGATGTCCTCCACCGCGTCGTTGAGCCAGGCTGGTTTTTCGTCGGGGTCGGCGGCGTTGCGTTCGCGCCAGTCCGGCGCGACCTGCTCGAGCACCTTGTCCAGGAAGATCGGCTCGCCGAAGTTCACCGCCACCTTGCCGTAGTGCTGGCGCAGGATGCCGGCGGCGGCCTTGAGCAGGGCCCAGATGGTTTCCTTTTCCTTGGGGCGGCCGGTGAGCTCGTCGAGGTAGCTCTTGCCTTCGATGAGCTTCTCGTAGCCGATGTAGACCGGCTGGAACACCACCTTGCGGCGCGGCGCGCGCAGGAAGGCCTTGAGCGTCATCACGATCATGCCGCCCTTGGGCGGCAGCAGCCGGCCGGTGCGCGAGCGGCCGCCTTCGATGAAGTACTCCAGCGAGAACCCTTCCGACACCAGCTGCGCCACGTATTCGCCCAGCACCGCCGCGTACAGCGCGTTGCCGCGGATCGAGCGGCGGATGAAGAAGGCGCCGCCGCGGCGCAGGATGGGCCCGATCACCGGCATGTTCAGGTTCACGCCCGCGACGATGTGCGGCGGCACGATGCCGCGGGTGTAGAGCAGGTAGCTCAGCAGCAGGTAGTCCATGTGGCTGCGGTGGCAGGGCACGTAGATGACCTCGTGCCCGGGCGCGACCTGCTTGAGCGTGTCGATGTGGTTGACGTTGACGCCGTCGTAGATGCGGTTCCAGAACCCCGTGAGCGCGAACGAGGCCGAACGCACCACCGGGTTGGAATAGTCGGCGGCGATTTCCCAGGCGAAACCATGCGCCTTCTTCCAGGCGTCGAGGTATTCGGTGCCGTCGCGGCGGGCCTGGTCGTTGATGGCCTTGCGCACCGGTTCGGCGTCGAGCACGCGGTCCACCAGCAGGCGGCGGGTGGACAGGTCGGGGCCGATGACCGCGGTCTTGGTGCGGCGGAAGTGCGCGCGCAGCACGCGGCTGACCTTGCGCACCTGGNNCCTGGCGTTCGTGCGGCAGCTCCTCGCCCAGGATTTCCCAGACGCGCACGCCGGGCGAGAACTGCACCAGGGTGTCGCGGCCGTTGAGCAGGATGGCCAGCAGGCGCCGGAAGCGGCCCACCAGTGCCCAGTTTTCCGAGAACAGCACCGAGAACCAGCCCGACTGCCGGGTGGGCGCGCGGCCGACGAAGATCGACACCGGCACCAGCTGCACGTCCTGGTCGGGATAGAGCCGGTGCGCCATCAGCAGGCGCGAGAGCGCGTCGGAATGGCTGCGGTTCTTGGGCCGGCCGAACAGGCCCGCGCGCCGGCGCGACAGCGCCACGTAGGCGCGCTTGCGACCCAGCGGATCGCCCGGCAGCGCGGCCAGCGGCGAGGGCAGGCCGGCCTCGCGGCAGGCGCGGTCCAGGATCAGGGTGTTCGACAGCCCGTAGTTCTCGATGACGTAACAGACCGGGCGGTCGAGCGAAAACGGCGGTTCCACCGGCTCGCGCTGGATCTGGATCCAGGGCTGCAGCAGCTTCTCCATGAAGCGCGCCCACAGCGGGGGGCGGGCGCGCGGGCGCGACGCGGGGGCCTGGCCGGGCGGCGGCGGGGTGGTGGCATCCATGGGGCGGGGCTCAGCCGGCGTTGCCGGCTTCCGGGGCCGGCGCCGCCACACCGGCGGCTTCGGCGGGCACCGGGCCGGCTTCCGCCAGCTCGGTTTCGGTCTGTTCGATGGCGTCGGCGCTGTACCAGCCGTCGCCCACGCGCTGCATTTCGATTTCGAAGGCCACCGGCTTGCCCAGCAGCGGGTAGCTGACCTTCACCCGGGCGCGGTCGCCTTCGCTTGCGACGAGCTCGACGGTGGCCTGGTCCAGCGACTGGTCGAGGTCCAGGTCGTAGGCGCGCGCGGCTTCCTTCAGCCCGGCCAGGGCGACGCCGCCCTTTTCCATGGCCGGCATCATCGGCAGGGCGCGGGCCTGTTCCAGCGTGGGCAGCTCCAGTTCGCGGGCGGTGCGGCTGAGCGCGGCCACGGCGCGGCGGGCGCGCTCGCGGTCGGTGAACAGCTCGGGCTGGGCCCAGGCCAGCAGGGCCTCGACCACGGCGGCGCCGTGTTCCTTCTCGGCGTCGCTGAGTTCGGTGTTGGCCTGGATGGCGGCGCCCAGGAAGATGGAAGCGGTGGCCTGCATCAGCGGCCATTGACCGGCGGCCTCGGCCTGGAACTTGGCCAGCTTGGGCTCGAGGTCGCGCATCAGGGCCTTTTCGGCGTCCGGCGCGGTGAGGCGGGCCATCATGTCGGCGTATTCGCGGGCGTCCTCCGGGTCCACCGGCTCGGCCTCGGCCTGGCGGCGGGCCCAGAGCGCCTCGCTGCGGGCGTGCAGCTCGGGCGGCAGGCTCAGGCGGGAATAACGCACCAGGTCGTTGTCGCGCAGCGCTTGCACCTGGGCCTGCACGGCGCCCACCGGGTCGCCCGGCACGGTGGCCACGTCGGCGGGCTCGCGGCGGCAGGCCACCAGCGCCAGCGACAGCAGGAGCAGGGCGGCCAGGGCCCGGGCGGGTCGGAGTCGGATCATGGGACGGTCGGGACCGGTCATTCGGGCGCTGAATCTAGCAGATCGGATGTTCAGGGCCCGTTCGCCGCCGGGCTCCCCGGGGCTCAGCGGGACAGGGCCGCCGCGACCTGGGACTGGATCAGCTCGGCCGCGGCCACCGGGTCGGCGGCCTGGCGGATTNNCCCACCACGATGTAGTCGGCGCCGGCGGCGAAGGCTTGGGCCACGTCCACGGTGCGCTTCTGGTCGTCCCCCGACGGGCCGGCGGGGCGGATGCCCGGGCAAACCACCAGGAAACCCGGACCCGTGGCCTGGCGCAGCGCCGCGGCCTCCTGGCCCGAGGCGATGACGCCGTCGCAGCCGGCGGCCTGGGCGGCCAGGGCGCGCTCCACCACCACCTCGGAAGGCTCACGATCGATGCCCAATTGGCGAAGATCGCTGCGGTCCATGGAAGTCAGCACGGTCACCGCCAGCAGGCGAATGTCGCCCTTCTCCTGCGAAGCTGCATGCATCATGCCGTGATGTTGGCCATGGATGGTGCACAGCGACACCGGGTAGCGGCGCAGGCCACGGATGGTGGCGGCCACGGTGGCCGGCACGTCATGGAACTTCAGGTCCACGAACACCTGCTTGCCGCGGCCCGCCAGGTCTTCCAGCACCCGGAAGTAGTCGCCGCTGGTCAGCAGCTCCATGCCGATCTTGTAGAAGGTCACCGACTCGCCCAGCCGGTCCACCCAGGCGGTGGCCTCGGCGGCGGTGGGCACGTCCAGGGCGAAGATCAGGCGGTCGCGGGCCGGGATCATGGGCTTACTCGGCGTACTTGAGCGCGTCGAGCTTCATCTGGCGGCGCTCGGCCTCCGGCAGCTCCCAGGCGTTGTTGAACAGGGCCGGCTCCCAGCTGCCGTAGGTCGGGTTGGGCAGCACGAACCAGCGTTCGCCGAACCAGGCCAGGTAGGGGCGCAGGGCGTCCTTGCGGCCGGCCGGGTTGTTGGCCTCGATGGTCACCATGTCGCCGATCTGGTCGCCGAACTGCATCAGCACGCGGTGCGTGCGGCCCACGTGCTGGCGGCGGCAGCCCTTCTCCGAACCCTGCTGCTCGCAGCCCTCGACGAAGAAGCCCAGGCCCAGGAACTGGTCGGTGCTTTCGATCGGGAAGCCGGCCTTGCGCAGGTTGGCCAGGGTGGCCTCCTCGAGGTGGGCGGCGCGGTTGGACACGTAGAACATGGTCACGCCGCGGGCGGCGGCGGCCTGGGCGAATTCGACCGCGCCGGGCACCGGCAGGGCCTTTTCCTCGCGCACCCAGCCGTCCCAGGTGACTTCGTTGTAGCTGGCGCCGTCGCGCACCAGGCGGGCCTGGTAGGGCGAGTTGTCGAGCACGGTTTCGTCGATGTCCACGATCACCGCCGGCGGCAGGCCGTCGGCCGGGTTGGCGCGCTCGGACGGGACCAGGGCGTCCCAGCCCGGGGTCTTGATGGCGCGGTCGAGCTCGGCCAGCGCGGCGCGGTACACCTGGCCCGACAGCAGCTGGTATTCCTCGGCGGTCTGCACCCAGGCCACGGCGTTGAGGTTGTCGTTGGCGGCCGGGCCGGCGGGCGCCGCCACGGGTGCCGGGGCCGGCGCGGGTTCGGCCACCGGGCGCGGGGCCGGGGCGGTCTGGCAGGCCGCGAGCGCGAGCACGAGGGTGGACAGGACCAGGGGGCGGGGCAGGGACATCGGCGGCTTCCTTCCAATCGAGGCCGCCGAGTTTAGCCGAGGCGCATGACCGAATCCCCCGCCCGGGGCCCGTGAAGGTGAATCGCGGCCGTACGCGCCCCGGCCGGGGCGGGGCGGATTCGCCGTCCTGCTGTTTCTTGCCCGGGGCGCCAGTCCCCGGAAATACGAAGGATGGAACATGGAAAACAAATTCCCCGCGGTGCGCGCCACCGAATGGCTGCGCGCCGGCCAGCGCGCGTTCGCGGCCCTGCCCAAGGCGGGCAAAGGCCTGGTGGTCGCCGCGGCTTTGGCCGGCCCGGCCCTGGCCTACACGCTGGCCGGGGGCGACGACGAACCCGCGGCGCCCGCCGCTGAAGCCGCACTGGGTTCGCCGGGCGGCGCCACCGGCGGCGAGGCCGGATTCCTGCACAGCGCCACCGCGGTGCTGTCGAAGGACATCGACCGCGAACTGGAAAAGCTCACCCGCGCCGGCGCCCGCGCCACCGCGCGCATTGAGCCCGAGCAGGCCGAAGCACTCGATTTCGACGAGGCGCTGGAGCTGCTGGCCGAGCGCGTGGAAGCCGCCGAGGGCGGCGAAGACCTGCTCGACACCCTGCGCGACGGCGACACCGCCGACCAGCCCGACCTGCTGGTGGCGCACGCCCTGCCGCTGATGGCCACCGGCGACACCTGGGGTGCGGTGGCCAACCTGCTGGTGGCGCAGGAGCAGGACGAGGACGACGCCACGCCGCTGGTGAACCTGGCCGCCGTGGCCAACAGCCAAGGCCTGCCGGCGGTGGCGCTGGCGCTGCTGGAGGAGGCCGAAGAACGCGATGTCGCCGACGACGCCGCGCCGCTGGGCATGCGCGAACAGGCGGCGCTGCTCAATAACCGCGGCCACGCGCTGGTGCTGCTGGGCCGCCACGAGGACGCCGAGGCCCCGCTGCGCGAAGCGCTGGCGATGAACCCGGAGATGAGCGAGGCCGCCCGCAACCTGGTGCACGTGCTGCTGAAGCAGGAGCGCCAGGACGAGGCGCGCGCGCTGATGCCGCGCGCCGTCTGGCGCCTGCGCGGCAACCCGGCCAAGCCGGTGCCGGTGCGTTCGACCGAAGTCGCCGAAGCGCCGGCCGAACCGCCGCCGCCCGCCGGCAGCCCCGAAGAGCTTCAGCAGTGGGCCGAACAGCCCTGGCTGGAGGAAACGCACGGCGACCTGCACCTGCCGGTGTGGGTGGCGCTGGACCTGTCGAAGCAGGGGCAGATCGCCTGGCCGGAGATCCTCTACCCGGCCGCCGACGCCAGCTACGGCAACTATTACGTGCAGGCCGCGGCGCGCTTCCTGGCCGCGCGTGAAAAAGCCGCCGCGCTGCGCGCAACGATGGCCGCGCCGACCCAGGCGCTGGTGGTCAAGCGCATGACGCTGGGCGAGACCATCCAGCAGATCATCCACACCAAAGCCTCGCCGCTGTGGATGGTCGAGCCCATCGACACCGACATGCACGTGCTCAACGCGGCCAAGGAGCGACTGATCCTGTCCGGCAACGTGCCCACGCGCTTCGCGGCCCTGGACGTGGCGCGCGCAGAGTTCGAGATGGAAAAGGCCGCCGACCGCCTTTACGAGCGCTACCGGCGCGAGGCGAAATGCCCCGTGGGAAGCACCACGGACGAGTGCTGCGGCATCCACCGCCGCGAGGTGGAGCGCAACCTCACCGAGTTCACGCCGTACGTGCGTGATTACGAAGAGCAGATGCGGGTCTTCTTCCGCGAGGCCTACGGCCTGTCCACCGCCATCGCCAGCAACCTGCCGCCGGGCGGCTGGCATGACCTGACGCGCACCGACATCGAGCAGGCGGTGCAGAACATGCACGGCCACGTGCAGCGCGAAGTGGCCTTCGGCTACAGCCACGCCGCGCCCACCGGCAGCGCCTGTTATGGCCGCACCACCGACGCCGATGGCGCCGCGCCCGACGTGGCCGTGGACGCGCCGGCCTGCAGCCCGGCCTCGCAGTGGGGCTCGGGCAAGTGGGCCATGTCCGACGCGTTTTCGATGGAAGTGACCTGCGGCAAGATCAAGTTCGTGGCCGAGGTGAACATCATCGGCACCCGCAAGGTGAAGCTGGGCCCGCTCAAGGACCTGGGCGCCGACCTGGGCATGCACGCCGAGGTGGAGTTCACGATGGAAGGCACGGTTACGATCTTCGCCGGGCCCAAGGGCGGCGTGTCCGGCAAGGTCGGCGGCGTCGGCGGCGACTTCGGCGTGAAGGACGGCATCTACGCCGTGATCGGCCGCGAGGGCGTGCAGGACGTGGGCTTCCGCGTGGTGGTCGGCGGCGGCGTCGGTGCCGGCCAGGGCGGCGGCACGCACGACGTGGACAGCATGGATTTTTCGCTGGTGTCGGCGCTGTAAACGCGCCGGTCAGTCGTTGAACAGCGCGGCGATGGCGTCCATGTGGGCGCGGCCGCGCTGCTTCTTCTCGGCGGTTTCGCGCTCGGGGTCGCTGCCGTCGCGCAGCAGGTCGCCGGCCGGCAGTTCGTCCAGGAAGCGGCTGGGCAGCAGGTGCTGCAGCTCGCCCCAGCGCTTGATCTCGGCGCTGTGGGCCAGGTACAGGCGCTCCTTGGCGCGGGTGATGCCCACGTACATCAGGCGGCGTTCTTCCTCGAGGCGGTTTTCCTCGAGGCTCGCCTCGTGCGGCAGGTTGCCGTCCTCGCAGCCGACCACGAACACCACCCGAAATTCCAGGCCTTTGGCGGCGTGCAGGCTCATCAGGCGCACGGCGTTGCCGGGTTCGCCGCGGTCGGCGTTCGAGAGCAGGGCCAGTTGCGCGGCCAGTTCGCCCGGGCCGCCGCCGCGCGCGCCTTCGAACCATGAGGCCAGTTCGTCGAGGTTGGCCTTGCGGCGCAGGAACGAGGCTTCGTCCTTGCACTGGCTGCGGATCATGCCCAGCAGGCCGCTGCGTTCGGCCAGCTGCGGCACCAGTTCGGCCGGGGTCAGGCGTTCGGCGTCGTCGCGCAGCGCTTCGACCACGCGCGTGAATTCGTCCAGGCCGGCGGCGGCGCGCGGCGTGAGCTGCTTGAGGAAACCAATCTGGCCGGCGGCCTTCGACAGCGGCATGCCGGCGGTCTGTGCCATGGCGGCGAGTTTTTCCAGCGTGGTGGCGCCGACTTCGCGCTTGGGCGCGGCGATGGCGCGCAGGAAGGCGGCGTCGTCGTCGGGGTTGGCCAGCACGCGCAGCCAGCTGAGCACGTCCTTCACTTCCGCGCGTTCCAGGAAGGCGGTGCCGCCGGTCAGGTGGTAGGGGATGCGCAGCAGCTGCAGCGCCTTCTCCAGCGGCCGCGACTGGTGGTTGCCGCGGAACAGCAGGGCGAACTCGCCCCAGGGGATTTCCTTGGCCTGGTGCAGGTAGTGGATCTCGGCGGCGACGCGCTCGGCTTCGTGCTCGTTGTTGCGGCAGGCCCAGACGCGCACCGGCTCGCCGTCGCCGTGCTGGCTCCAGAGCTGCTTGAGGTGGGCGTGCGGGTTCTTCGCGATCAGCGTGTTGGCGCAGCGCAGGATGCGGCCGGAGCAGCGGTAGTTCTGCTCGAGCTTGATGACCTTGAGGTTGGGGTAGTCCTGGGCCAGCAGGTCCAGGTTCTCGGGTTGGGCGCCACGCCAGGCGTAGATGCTCTGGTCGTCGTCGCCCACGCAGGTCATGTTGCCCTTGGGGCCGGCGAGCTGCTTGAGCAGGCGGTACTGGGCGCCGTTGGTGTCCTGGCACTCGTCCACCAGCAGGTAGCGCAGGCGTTCGCGCCAGCCGGCGGCGAGCTCGGCGTCGGCTTCGAGCAGCTGCAGCGGCAGCCGGATCAGGTCGTCGAAATCCACCGCGTTGAAGGCCTGCAGGCGCGCCTGGTAGCGGGCGTAGATGCCGGCGGCCTCGCGCTCGCGGGTGCTGCGCGCGGCTTCGGCGGCCTGTTCGGGCGTGAGGGCGTTGTTCTTGGCGGTGCTGATGAGGTTCTGCAGCGCATAGAGCGCGTCGTTCTTCAGACCGTTGGGCGCCAGGTCCTTGATGATGGCCATCTGGTCGTCGGCGTCGAAGATCGAGAAGCCGCGGCGCAGGCCGGCCTTGTCGTGTTCGATTTGCAGGAAGCGCAGGCCCAGCGAGTGGAAGGTGGTGACCGTGAGGCCGTCGGCGGCGTCGCCCTTGATGCGCCGCGCCACGCGCTCGCGCATTTCCTTGGCCGCCTTGTTGGTAAAAGTTACGGCCAAAATTTTCTCCGGCGCCACCCCGTTTTTGATTAGATTTACAATTCGGTGCGTTATTGTTTTGGTTTTTCCCGCGCCCGCGCCGGCCACAATAAGAAGCGGACCCTTCATATGAAGCGCCGCTTCCTTTTGTTCGTTATTTAAGCCGCTTAAGTGATGTGCGTTGTCGGTCACCACTCCAAATATACCCCAACACCTATTTTAAATCAAAAAAAAGTGTGCGGGTATAACATGCTTGCTTGCATGGGAAGTCGTATTATCTTCGCAGGAGAGTAATGCTGTCAAGCGAGCCTTGTGTCGCCATTACTTTTTGTGAAGCGCGGATAATATATTTCTCCAGAGTTTCGGCTCTTCGGAACAACCCCCCACCCTTGGGTTTAAGCCCGGTTACTTCCTGTAATCTGCGCAGATGCCCAACCATAAATCTCCAACCAGAGTCGTCTGCAAAATTTTTATCTGCCAAAATATCTTTTGCCTTTAATAATTTTAAGGTATTCCAGTGTTCCAAAGTATCCGGCGGGAATATGTGTCTCAGATTGTTTTCATTCACTTTATATACTTCTATTAACGATTGGTCGTCAAGATGAAAAGGATTGTGAGCAAATTCAGGATGGGTTTGCAATATGTGGTCGGATACTTCAATTCTGGTCCCGCCCTGGGGTGAGACGGTTTCTACGGGCTGGCGCTCCAAGTCCATATCCGCCACGATCCTTGCCCTGATTGCTTCTTCAGCGGCAGGGGCTTCCGGAATAATTTCATGTTCAGTCGGCAAATCAACGGCGGACGGCGTTTCAACCGAATGGGTTTGTTCAAATTTTACATTATGCCAAGGGTCATTTGCCGGACCCTTCGGATGGTAAAAGGATGAACCCGGTTTTCCCGTGGCGATGGAAGCGATCGAAGGTTTTGCATTCTCGCTCAATACTCCGCTTTTGTCGCTGTCAAACATTTTTCCCCCATATTTTTCAACATCTTGGCCCGTAGCTGCATCATGAAATACTATTTTATCAAGTTTTTCATCATATCTCAAACTTGAACCTTCCCGTATCAGTGCGCTTTCGTCTGAATTATTTGGATCATAAAATCCGAATTCTTTTGCAGCTTCTATGGCATTAGGACCTTTCAAGAAATCCTGTACTGACTCGGGTGCTTTGGAAACGTCCGGATACTGCGCCCGTAACTGCGCCCTTAAGTCCCGGACTCCTTGCAGCCCGCCCTTGCCTTTTATCAAACGTTATTGTTAATTTTTCCGCGCCTACTTCGGTTCCGAGAGCGGAGGGTTCAGGTGTAGGCGGGGGCGTTAGTTCGGCGGGAGGAACAACAGGAGCAACTGCTTCTGGTGTAGTGTCTGGCGTAGGTGGCGGAGTTGATTCAGACACAAGTGGAACAAAGGGATCTCTGCGAGGTGCGCCGGAAAATAATGCAGGTTCGGGTACAGGAATTTGAGCACCGGCAGGTTCAGGTGTAGTAGGTGGCGTGGTGTCTGGAGTTTCTGCAACATCTGGCGCAGCAGACGGTGCAACCGGGACTTCTGTCATAGGCGCAGATTCTGGCGCAGGTACAGTGATATGTCCTCCGGTAGTAATATCGGCAGGAGCATCAGATGAGGAAAGTGCATGCGATAATGCACCCCATATTTTTTCTACCGACAAAATCAATGTTTCAACTTGTAATGCCCCTACAACGGCTTTTCCGGCAGTCTGAGAGTAACGCAAACCCATCGCAAGTTCGTCCACAGTGCCGTATTGCGTGATAATACGGNNTTCCAAACTTTTTCTTTGTCTCTTTACAAGTTGCTCTTTTTGGCTTTCTTTTTGTTCAACTGAAAGTTTTGGGTCCCCTTCTATTGCTTCTATGTTTTTATTAAGTCTAGAAATTGCACCCATAAGGTCGTTTTTTACTATCCTTTGAATGAAATTGTTTGTGGTACTTGGATTTTCAAGCCTCTTTTGCAAATCTTTCGGCATTTGCATTAAGTATGCGTCCTTTAATGCTTCGGCGTTTGAAACTTTTTCACCTCCTGTCTTACCTTCTTTTATCAGGGCATTATTGTATATAGCCATAGCCTCTTCTTGTGCCCTCTCTATGTCCTGTTGATCCTGTAGGCTTAATCCAGTATACCAATCCACTTGTTCTTCATGACTTTTTCCAACCATAGCCATATCTTTTCGCCCGATTCTAGTTTTTTCTATAACTTCCTCATTTTTCAGACGCACTTCTTTTCCTAATTCAGACGCGAAGGCGGTTGCCATTCCGGCCGCCATTACAACACGCGGGATAGAACTTGGCGAAAGTCCGGTTGCATCCGCTACTAATCTTCCGTATCTTAAAACATTTCCAGAAAAAGCGCCGATATTTGCTACTATATATTGTGTTTGACCGCTGATATTCAATCCTCGTCTTTTGCCTTTAATATTTAATCCAAGCTTAGTATCAACGAAAACTCCTTGGTCCTTGGCTTTTTTAAGAGCCTCTGCGCCACGATGTATAAAATAGTCTCGCGCTTCTATACAAAATCTCCCAGCAGTTCCTTTTTTGTCAATCTTTTTCAGCCTTAGCGCTTTATTAAGAGCGCCGACCAGAAGGTCGTCTTTCATTTTTTCAACCTTGAAGCCAATAGTATTTAGTCCCCAACCAATCTTTTCTTTATCTGCTTCCGGAAGTTTTTCAATTTCCTTTTCTGCTTCTTTTTGGGTTACATGGTCCGGATTATTTGGAAGGATTTTTGCGACAACTTTTTCCGTTCCCTCGCTTTTTTGGCCGAAAGAATCCCACTGTTTTCCCTGTTCTTCTTTTATTCTCCGATAATCGTCAGCTTCCGCCCTTCTGTTACTTTTTCTGTCATCTTCTATTTCTTTTTTTCTCAACTCAGCCAGAGCGGCCTTTGCTGCTGTTCGTTCCGCGGCAAATTTTTCCGCCAACCTTAAACTCTCGGCTTCGTTTAAACGTTCCTGTTCGGCTTTTGCGGCGGCTAACCTCTTTTGTATTTCTTCCAATGTAGGTTCGGTCATGTTTTTATTATATAGTTTTTATATTTTTACTGCCAATTTTCACCAAAAGATTCCTTTATTATACACCTTTTTTATTATTTCGTCAAATTCCAAGGCCCAAACAGTTTTCCACATATGGCTCCGGTCGGATTGACTATTGGTCCTTTTTGGGCTATCCTATGGGAAGTTCCGAAAAGAGGCACGGTATGAGTTGACTGACAAGAAAGAACCGACAGTAACATCGTGAGAACCTTTGTTTGCAGNNATTTAGTTTGTTTTATAAAACCTCCAACTAAAACAGTTAGCAAAATATTGAGATCTGCCTTATCCTTTTTCCTGTTGTTTGGGACCCTTTTTGTGCCTCTACGGACGGTGGAAGCAGGCTTTTTTTCTTCTGTTTTTGGCGACTCTGCCTATATCAAGAACGCTGATCCTGTAACGGAAAATTCGGTTCCGGCCGCCAATAATTTACAAAATATCACACTCCTTCAGGCTAATGTCTCTTCTGCCTTGATTCTGGAAGATAAAGATATTAAAAATAGTAAAAAAGAGGGTGCCGACAAGAGTATTGATACTAATCTTAACATCAATATTGTTTCTGACACCTCTCTTCAGCCCGCAACCGGCCCGATGGGCGTATTTGACGGCAAGGGCACCCCTGATTTTACCGTTGAGGACATGAGTGTCTATGTTGTCAGGAAGGGGGACTCCGTTTCCCAGATAGCTGACATGTTCGGCGTTTCAACTAACACGATTCTATGGGCGAATGACATGAAAAAGAGCGACAAGCTGGCCGAAGGCGACACTCT
>DNNT01000255.1 GCA_003497545.1 Arenimonas sp.
TGCTGATGCCCAGCTTCGTGAACATCGGCGCCTACGTCGGCGCCGGCACCATGGTCGACACCTGGGCCACGGTGGGCAGCTGCGCCCAGGTGGGCAAGCACTGCCACATTTCCGGCGGCGCCGGTATCGGCGGCGTGCTCGAGCCGCTGCAGGCCAGCCCCACCATCATCGAGGACGGCTGCTTCATCGGCGCCCGCGCCGAGGTGGTGGAGGGCGTGGTGGTGGAGAAGGGCAGCGTGATCGGCATGGGAGTTTTTCTCAGCCAATCCACCCGCATCTACAACAGAATGACCGGCGAGGTCACCTACGGGCGGGTTCCCGCGGGTAGCGTCGTGGTATCGGGCTCGTTGCCCTCGTCCGATGGCCGGTACTCGCTGTACTGCGCCGTCATCGTCAAGCAGGTCGACGCCAGGACCCGCGCGAAGACGTCCGTCAACGAACTGCTGCGCGGCGCCGTGGAGTGACCTGCCCCCTGGCCACCCCGGAGTAGTACCCATGCCGAAGCTGTCACTCGTCGCCACCTGGCTGCTGTTCGCCGCCTCGCTGGCGGGAGCCCCCGCGTCCGCGCAGGTGGATGTCTCCACCTTCACCAAGCTCGACAGCTTCACCAACATCGAGATTTCCCCCACCGGGGAGTTCTATGCCGCCACCGTGCCGCTGGGTGACCGCACCGGGCTGGTCGTGCTCCGGCGCGCCGACAATTCGGTGTCGGCGCGTTTCGCGCTGGGCAAGGACACCCACATCAGCGACTTCTCCTGGGTCAGCGACGACCGCCTGGTGCTGGGCATGGCCGAGGCCTTTGGTTCCGACGACGAACCCAGCCCCACGGGCGAGATCTACGCCGTGGACG
This sequence comes from Arenimonas sp., assembly GCA_003497545.1. Taxonomy (GTDB): domain Bacteria; phylum Pseudomonadota; class Gammaproteobacteria; order Xanthomonadales; family Xanthomonadaceae; genus Arenimonas. Next base: position 851 of record DNNT01000255.1, read on the forward strand.
CCGACGGCAAGAACATCAAGAACCTCGTGGGATTCCGCGCCGAGGGCAGCGGCCCCGGTACGCGCATCCAGGGACGCAACCAGGAGAACGTGTCGGCCTACGTGATCGACACGATCCCCGACGACCCGCACACCGTGCTGATCGAAGTCTGGCCCTTCCACGACGACCCCTACACCCGCGTCGAAACCCTCGACGTGCGCACCGGCCGGCGCCGCCCGGTCACGCGTGCGCCGGTGCAGCGCGCCGAGTTCACCGTCGACCACGCCCAGCAGGTGCGTTTCGCCCGCGGGCTGGGCGCGCAGAATGCCAGCATGCTCTACCACCGCACCGGCGACGGCGCCGAATGGCAGCTGGTGAACGACCAGTCCAAGAGCGGCCGGGTCGAACACCCCATCGGTTTCGCCGCCGACAACCGCACCGCCTACCTGCTGGTGGAGGACCGCCAGGGCACCGACAAGGTCGTCGCCTTCGACACCCAGGCCGGCGGCCGCCGCCCGCTGCTGCAGCACGAAAAAGTCGACCCTTTCACCATCCTCTACACCTTGGGGGACCGGGAAATCCCCGTCGGTGCCCAGTTCATCGGCGACAAGGTCGAACAACAGTTCTTCGACGACGCCTCGGCCGAGGCCCGGCTCTACAAGATGCTGCAGGCCGCCTTCGCGGGCCAGGCGGTGTACGTCACCTCCACCACGAAGGACGGCAAGCTGGCCCTGGTGCAGGTGACCAGCGGCACCAATCCGGGCGATTTCTACCTGTTCGACGTGGCCACGAAGAAGGCGAACTACCTGCTGAGCCGGCGCGAGTGGATCGACCCGGAACAGATGGGCGAAGTGCGCCCGGTCAGCTTCAAGGCCCGCGACGGCCTGCCGCTGCACGGTTACCTGACCCTGCCGCCCGGCTCTGACGGCAAGAACCTGCCGCTGGTGGTGAACCCGCACGGCGGCCCCTTCGGCGTGTTCGACACGCCGCATTTCGACGCCGAGGCGCAGATGCTCGCCAAGGCCGGTTATGCCGTGCTGAAGCTGAACTTCCGCGGCTCCGGCAACTACGGCCGCGCCTTCCACGAGGCTGGCGCGAAGCAATGGGGCAAAGCCATGCAGGACGACCTGACCGACGCCACCCGCTGGGTGGCGCAGCAGGGCATCGCCGACCCGAAGCGCATCTGCATCTACGGCGGCAGCTACGGCGCCTATGCCTCGCTGATGGGCGTGGCGCGCGAACCCGGCCTTTACCGCTGCGCCGTGGGCTACGTGGGCGTCTACGACCTGGACATGATGGTGCGCGAGGACAGCGGCGACAGCCGCGCCGGCTCGGTGTTCGTCCGCCAGTGGGTGGGCGAGGCCGGCAGCCTGGCGGAGGTCTCCCCCAACCGCCTGGCCGACCGCATCACGGTGCCGGTGTTCCTGGCGGCCGGCGGCGAGGACCGGGTGGCCCCGGTGGAGCACACCAAGCGCATGGAAAAGGCCCTGCGCAAGGCCGGCGTGCCGGTCGAGACCCTGTACTACCCGAACGAGGGCCACGGTTTCTACACCGAGGAGCACCGGGCCGAGTACTACGGCAAACTGTTGGCCTTCCTGGCCCGTCATATCGGCGGTGCCGCCCCGAATTGACGGAGTTCCCCGGATGGTGATGGTCTACGGCCTCGACAACTGCGACACCTGCAAGAAGGCGCGCAACTGGCTCAGGCGCTTCGAGGTCGCGCACGAGTTCGTGGACTACCGGGCCCAGCGCGTGCCGGCCGAAACGCTCAAGGCCTGGGCCGGGCAGCTGGGCGGCTGGGACAAGCTCATCAACAAGGCCTCCACCACCTGGCGCCAGCTGCCCGAGGGACGCAAGTCGCCGGGCAGCGACCCGGAATGGACCCTGCTGCTGAAGGAGTACCCGGCGCTGGTGAAGCGCCCCGTGGTGGTGACGGCCGACGGCGTGGTCACCGTGGGCTTCACCGACAATGCCTTCAAGGCGCGGTTCGGGGTGGGCAAGTGAGCGAGGTGCTGGCCCTGGCCCGCGAGCTGATCGCGCGCCCGTCGGTGACGCCCGACGACGCCGGTTGCCAGGACCTGTTGGCCGAACGCCTGCGCCGCGCCGGCTTTGCGGTCCGGCAGATCGATTTCGGCGATGTTCGCAACCTGTGGGCCACGCACGGCAGCGGCGGCGAGGTGCTGTGTCTGCTGGGTCACACCGACGTGGTGCCGCCCGGCCCGCGCGAGGCCTGGGACAGCGATCCGTTCGTGCCGACCGAGCGCGATGGTTACCTCTATGGCCGAGGCGCCGCCGACATGAAGGGCAGCGTAGCGGCCTTCGTCCTGGCTGCGGAAGAATTCGTCGCGGCGCACCCGGAGCACCCGGGCACGCTGGCCCTGCTGCTCACCTCGGACGAGGAGGGCGACGCCATCGACGGCGTGCGCAAGGTGGCCGAACACTTCAGGGCCAGCGGCCAGCCGATCCACTTCTGCATCACCGGCGAACCTTCGTCGAAGGAAACGCTGGGCGACCTGCTGCGCGTGGGCCGCCGCGGCACGCTTTCGGGCGTGCTCACGGTGAAAGGCATCCAGGGCCACGTGGCCTACCCGGAAAAGGCCCGCAACCCCATCCACCAGGCCATGCCGGCGCTGGCCGAACTGTGCGCGCGGCGCTGGGACGAGGGTTATCCGGAATTCCCGCCCTCGAGTTTCCAGGTCTCGAACATCCACGCCGGCACCGGTGCCAACAACGTCATCCCGGGCCACTGCGAGGTGGTGTTCAACTTCCGCTTCAACCCGGGCTGGCAGGCCGCGCAGCTGGAAGCCGAGGTCGAGGCCGTGCTGGCCCGCCATGGCCTGGAATACGAATTGCTGTGGCACCGCGGCGGCGAACCCTTCCTCACCGGCGAAGGCCGTCTGCGCGCGGCCGCGCGCGCGGTGCTGCGCGAGCAGCTGGGCGTCGTGCCCGAGGAAAACACCGGTGGCGGCACCTCGGATGCCCGTTTCATCGCGCCTCTCGGCGCCGAGGTGGTGGAGCTGGGGCCCATCAACGCCAGCATCCACAAGGTCAACGAGCGCGTCGCCATTGATGAGCTCGCGCGCCTCCCCGCGCTTTACCGAGCCATCGCCGAGCGCCTGCTTCTCGCCTGAGCCTCCCGCTTCCTCCCCGGTGTCCGGTTATGCCGCGGCCTTGAACCAGGCCGATTCGCTGGTGGTGAGCGGACGCGCGTCGCGCAGCTCGCGCAGGATGCCCAGTACCTCGCGGTGCACGGCCTGCAGGCCGGCGTCGGGCGACTGCCGCGTCTCGTGGTAGACCACCGCCAGCCACAGCGCGATCGAACGCTGGCGCAGCAGTATCGAGCGGTCGCGCACGCGGCTGGCCGCCACCGCCGCCACCGGGCTCCAGGGCCGGTACATCACCGGCTCGTTGTCGCCATGCAGGTGGGGAAGCGGCAGCACCGCGGCGGCCTGTATCTCGGCCAGGGTCTGGTCAACGACGAGCTTGCGTTGCGCGCCATCGAGGGCGTGCACGGCCTTGCGTACGGCCGCGGCCTGCTTGTGCAGGGTGTGCCGGCGCCAATGCACCAGCAGCGTGATCAACATGTCCATCCAACCTACCTCGCCGAAGTGGAAACCCGGGTGGTAGATCGCTCCCCCTGACGGCGATCCCTCCGTCCTCCGCCCGGCGGAGCGCACCGGGCAGTGACCCGTTTATGGCGCAAATCGTGACGGCTGTCAGGTTCCTGGTTTGGAAATGTGAGGTGGTTCACATTTCCGGGCGCAGGGCCAGCACATGGCGGGCCTCGCCGGGCAGGAAGGGCGTGGCCTCGCCCTGCACCCAGGCGGCGTGGCCGGCGCCCCAGAACGGCGACAGCGGGTGGCCGCTCTGGCCGCAGGGCATGTGCGCGAAGCCCTCGGCCTCGCGGCCCGGCGACACCACCATGCGCGCGCTGGCGCCGAAGTCCGGGCCCTGCACCAGCGGCATGTTGCCGTCGCCGCGCAGCGGTTCGGCGGGCATGCACAGCGGGCCGCGCAGCGGGCCGGGCAGTGCGCCCGCCAGCGGGTGGCAGATGCGCGCGGTGTTGCGTTCGCCCCAGGTGCGCTCGGCCAGCGGGCCGCTGGCTTCCAGCTGGGCGCGGATGTCGCGGGCGGCGTCGGCGAGCAGCGCGTCCCAGGTTTCGAACTTGCGCGGCAGCAGGTGCGCCGGGCGCTGTTCCAGCATCGGCCAGGCGATGGCTTCCATCTGCGGCAGGTCGGGCATGACGAAGGCCTTGCCCAGCGCGGCCTGCGCCGGCGCGGTCAGGCCATTCTGGATGCGTTCGATCACCGCCAGGCGCCAGGCGCGGACGATGCGGTAGGCNNCCAGCCGGTGCTGGCGGCGGCCAGGGCCTGCAGGTCGGCGTTGCCGCTGCGCGTGGCCTCGGCCTGGAGCTTGTCGTACCAGCGCGCCAGGAACAGCGCGCGGTCGTCGAGCTGCACCGCCAGCAGGTCGCGTTCGTCCAGCGCGGGCTTGGCGCGCAGCGCGTCGCGGATCTGCCGGGCGCGGGCGCCATTGGCATAACCGGCATCGCCCACAAGGGCCAGCGCGGCGCCGTCCACCACGCGGGCGTTGGCGGTCCAGAGCACGCCGTCGGCCGGGTCCACCACGCTGGGGTTCTCGGTGGACGGCAGCCAGCCNNCCTGTTCCGGCCGCAGCGGGGCGGTGGGCTCGCAGTCGCCGTCGCGCTGCGGCATCTGCGCGGTGAGGCGCCAGGCGATGCGGCCGTGGCGGTCGGCCATCATCAGGTTCTGCGCCGGGATGCCGGCGGTGTCGGCCGCGGCCAGGCCTTCGTCGAGGTTGCCGGCGTGGGCCAGGTCGGCCAGGCCGAAGTTGAGCGAACCGGGCAGCTGCGCAGTCCAGCGCAGGGCCAGGGCGCTGCCGTCTCCGAGTTCCTCGGTGATGGGGCCCCAGCGCGTCTCACGCACCTTCAGCTCCACCGGTTCGCCGTCCTTCACCGCGATCCACTCGCTGTCCACGCGCAGCGCGGCTTCGCCTTCGGGCACGCGGTACTTGAGCTTGCCGGCGTCGGTGAACTCGACGCGGTAGAAATCCAGCCAGTCGCCGTAGCTGTTGGTGAAGCCCCAGGCCACGTGGCCGTTGCTGCCGACGATGACCGCGGGAATGCCGGGCAGGGTGAAGCCGCTGACGTCCACCTGGCCGCCGGGCGCCCGCGCGTCGGTGTACTTCATGCGCGCGCGGAACCAGATGTTGGGCGCGCGCAGGCCCAGGTGCATGTCGTTGGCGACGATGGCGCGGCCGTCGGCGGTGCGCCGGCCGGACACGGCGAAGTTGTTGCTGCCGGGCGCGGCGGGTTCGGAGACTTCGTAGTCGCCGTTCGGCGCGGGCACGGGCAGCTGGCGCAGGTCCAGTTCGTCCGGACCGGGCAGCACGGCGTTGCCGCGCACTTCGCCCACCAGCGGCGCGTCCCACTCGCTGCCGTCCACCGAGAGCAGCGCGTACAGCGGCGCTGGCACCACTTCGCGGATGCGCCACAGCGCCAGTTCGCGCGAGTTCGATTCGTCCTGCAGGTCGAAGAACATGGCGTAGCCCGCGAGTGCGGTGTCTTCCAGCGTCCACGGCTGCGGTTCCGTGCGCAGCAGCAGGTAGGGCCAAGGCGTGGCCTCCAGCGCCACCACGCCGGCGTTGACGCCGTCGCGGTAGGCCTCGAGCACCGGCAGGCGGTCGCCGGCGACGCTGGCGTAGCTTTCGGCCAGGCGGGCGCGCAGGCGGTGCACGCGGATTTCCTTGTCGCGCTCGATGGCGATGGGGCCGAAAAGCGCCGACAGTTCGCCGGCCGCCGAGCGGCGCAGCAGGTCCATTTCGAAGTAGCGCTCCTGCGCGTGCACGAAGCCGAGCGCACGGGCCGCGTCGGCTTCGTTGGCGGCTTCGATGGTGGCGATGCCGAGCGCGTCGCGACTCACCGTCACCGGCGCCGACAGGCCGGGCAGGGCCAGTTCGCCTTCGATCACCGGCAGGCTGCCGCGCACCATCCACAGGGCCCAGGAGGCCGCCAGCACCCCCACGATGACCAGTACAGCCAGCAGGCGGGTGGCGACACGAACGGCCTTGCGCATGGAACGGCTCCGGGCGGGTGCGGGAAACCCCAAGGATGTCCGAACCGGCGCCGCGCCGCCACGTTGTGGCAAACTGCACCCGTTTCCACCCCCGTGAGTGCCATGCGCCAGCCCGCCTGAAATCGCGATCGCCCGGTCCCCGCACCGGTCCCCGACTTCAACCGCCGCACCCCGGCGGAGGCCTGCCATGACGACACCCACCTTCCGCGACCTCGTGTTGCGCGCGCCCGACGGGCGAACCCTGCTGGAAAACGCCAGCGAATCCCTTGAACCTGGTTTCACCGGCCTGGTTGGCGCCAACGGCGCCGGAAAGAGCACCTTGCTGCGCACCCTGGCCGGCCTGCTCGCCCCCGCCTCGGGTGAGGTGCGCGGCGGCCGCGTGCAGCTGCTCGCGCCGCAGGGACCGCGCCAGGCCTTGGCCGCTGCGCTGGCCACGCTGCCGGAGCGCCTGCACGCCGCGCCCGCTTCCACCCGGCGCGAAGTGGCGCGCCTGCTGCCGCGCCCCGTGGATCCGGCGGTGGCCAGCCCCGGCGAATGCGCCCGCGCCTGGCTGGCGGTTGCCGCGGCCACCTNNCGCCGACCGCATCTGGGAACTGTCCAACGCCCGGCTCACGACCTGGGGCGGCGGTTTCGACGCCTATTTCGAAGCCCGCCGCGCCGAACGCGAACGCGCCGAAGCCGCCCTGCAGCGCAGCCGCCGCGAACAACGCGCACTCGAACGCGATACCCAGCTCGCCCGCGAACGCGCCGACCGCCGCGCCGCCCGCGGCGCCGCCGAGGTGCGCAAGGGCAGCCAGGGCAAGCTGCTGGCGGGCTACCTGCAGGGCCGCGCCGAACACGGTCGCGGCGCGCACGCACGGGCCGCGGCTGCCCGGTNNCGCCGCCGGCGCGGTGCAGCAAGCGCGCGAACGGCTGGCGCTGGAGCCCGATTTCCGGCTCGACCTGGGCGGCTTCCACCTGCCCGCGGGCAAGCGCCTGCTGGCAGCGGAAGGCCTGGCGCTGCACGCTGGCGAACGCTGCCTGCTCACGGGTTTCAGCCTGGTATTGCAGGGCCCGCGCAGGCTGGCGCTGCAGGGGCCGAACGGAAGCGGCAAGTCGCGCCTGCTGCGTGCGCTCGCGGGCGTTGCGCCGCCCGACGCGGGCCAGGTGCTGCCTGGCACGCTGCCCATCGCCCTGGTGGACCAGCACGGCGCCGCCGAGCGCGACGACGACACCGTGCTGGAAGCCTTCCTGCGCCGCCAGCCCATGGCCGAAGGCGCCGCGCGCGAACGCCTGGCCTGGTTCCTGTTCACCGGCGCGCGCGTGTTCCAGCGCGTGGGCACGCTCAGCGCCGGCGAACGCATGCGCCTGGGCCTGGCCTGCCAGCTCGGCGGCCCCGCGTTGCCGGGCTTGCTGCTGCTGGACGAGCCCGACAACCACCTCGACCTGCCGTCGCTGCGCGCGGTGGAACAGGCGCTGGCGCAGTTCCCCGGGGGGCTGGTGGTGGTGAGCCACGACGAGGCCTTCCTGGCCGCGGCGGGGGTGGAAGAGAAGCTGCTGCTGGGCGGTTGAGCGGGCAGGGCGCTTGCACCGGCGCGCCGGCCATGCCTATGCTCGGGCCATGCGCTGCACCGCCGCCAACAACGCCAATAACAACAATCGTCCCCGTCCGCGGGTCGACGACTTGGCGCGCTAGCTAGAAACCAGCCACCCCAGTCCAAGACGGCCCGCACTGACGAAGTGCGGGCCGTCTGCTTTTGCGCCCCCGAAAACCGCCCAAGGAGCTTCCACGATGTGTTCGATACTCGGTGTCCACGACGCCCGCCCCGCCGCCGACCTTCGCCCGCTGCGGCCGCTGGCCCTTTCCCTGTCCGCGCTGCAGCGCCACCGCGGGCCCGACTGGTCGGGCGTGTTCGCCGCACCGGCCTGCCTGCTGGTGCACGAGCGCCTGGCCATCGTCGACCCGGCCGGCGGCGCCCAGCCCCTGCGCTCCGGCGACGGCCGGCTGGCGCTGGCGGTGAACGGCGAGATCTACAACCACCGCGAGCTCGAGCAGGCCCTGGCCACGCCCTACGATTTCCAGTCGAAATCCGACTGCGAAATCATCAACGCGCTGTACCTGCAGGAAGGCCCGGGCGCGGTGGCCAGGATCAACGGCATCTTCGCCTTCGCGCTGTGGGACGAGCAGCAGAAGCGGTTGGTGGTGGCGCGCGACCCGCTCGGCGTCTGTCCGCTGTACTGGGGCCACGACGGCGATGGCCGGCTGTGGGTTGCCTCGGAAATGAAAGCGCTGGCGCGGCTGTGCGACGACGTCGCTGCCTTCCCGCCGGGCCACGTGTATGACAGCGCCAGCGGCCAGCTCACGCGCTTCCACGAGCGCGCCTGGCGCGACTACGAATGCACCCGCGGCGTCACCGTGGCGCCGGAGGTCTTGCGCGAAGGCTTCGAGCGCGCCGTGCACCGCCAGCTGATGACCGACGTGCCCTACGGCGTGCTGCTCAGCGGCGGCCTGGATTCGTCGCTGGTGGCGGCCTGCGCGGNNCCCGCCAGCGGGTGGAAGACGGCGACCGCAGCGAGGCCTGGTGGCCGCGCCTGCACAGCTTCGCCATCGGCCTGCCGGGCTCGCCGGACCTGGCCGCGGCGGAAAAGGCGGCGACGGCGCTTGGCACGGTGCACCACGGCTTCACCTACGATTTCGCCGAGGGCGTGGACGCGCTGCCCGAGGTGATCCGCCACGTCGAAAGCTACGACGTCACCACCGTGCGCGCCTCCACGCCCATGTACCTGCTGGCGCGGCGCATCAAGGCCATGGGCGTGAAGATGGTGCTCAGCGGCGAAGGCAGCGACGAGATCTTCGGCGGCTACCTGTACTTCCACAAAGCCCCCGACGCGCGCGAATTCCACGCCGAATGCGTGCGCAAGCTCGACGCGCTGCACCAGTTCGACTGCCAACGCGCCAACAAGGCGATGATGGCCTGGGGCGTGGAGGCGCGGGTGCCGTTCCTGGACCTGGATTTCCTGGACCTGGCGATGTCCGTCGACGCCGAGGCCAAGCGCTGCGGCGGTGGCCGCATTGAAAAGGCGATGCTGCGCGAAGCCTTCGCCGGTGCGCTGCCCGACGAAATCCTTTGGCGGCAGAAGGAGCAGTTCAGCGACGGCGTCGGCTACGGCTGGATCGATGGCCTGAAGGCCCTGGCCGAACAGCGCGTCAGCGATGCGATGCTGGCCGAGGCCGCGCTGCGATTCCCGGTGAATCCCCCGGCTACCAAGGAAGCCTACTGGTACCGCGAACTGTTCGAACGCGCCTTCCCGGGCGAGGCCTGCGCGCGCACGGTGCCGGGCGGCAAGTCGATTGCCTGTTCGTCACCCGCGGCGATCGCCTGGGACGCCGCGTTTGCGGCCGCGGCGGACCCGTCGGGGCGCGCCGTGGCCGGTGTGCACCAGGCGGCCTGAACCCTCGCGATCAGAAGCTCGAGCCGGGCTGGGTCAGGAATTCGAGTTCCGCGGGCGTCGATTCCCGCCCGAGGATGGCGTTGCGGTGGGGATAGCGGCCGAAGTGGTCGATGATCGCCTTGTGCCGCAGCTCGAAGTCGTGGTTGGCCGGCGGCGCGTGCTCACGGTAGAGCGGCTCGGCCAACGCGTGGATGAGGCGCGACTCGCTGTGCATGTAGGGCAGCAGCAGGAAGCTGCGCTCGACCGGCGGCAGCGCCGCCAGCGCGCCGCTGGCCACGGCCTCCTGCGCGAGGACCAGGGCCATCGGGTCGCAGGCGAAGGCCGCCGCAGTGCCACGGTGGATGTTGCGTGGGAACTGGTCGAGCACGATCACCTCGGCCAGCCGGCCGCGTGGCGTCGTGCGCCAGCCGAAACATTCGCCGGCGGCGGCCTCGGCGAGCAGCGCGCTGAAACGTTCGCGAACGGCGGCGTCGAAGGCCGGGTCAACCTTCCACCATTGTTCGGGCGTGGTTTCCTCGAACCAGAAGTGCAGGACGTCGGTGGCGCCCATGTCCGGGTTCAGGCCGCGGCGGCGGGCGCCGGGCGCCAACCCAGCAGGCGCGCGGGCAGGAACAGCACGGCCCTGAGCAGCGCGAACACCGCGTCCACGGCCACGCCGAGCAGGCGGAAGGGCAGGCTGATGAGCCACAGCACGGGCCACAGCACCAGCACCAGCAACGCCAGCGGCCAGGCCAGCACGAACAGCAGGCACCAGCCCACGGCGAGCAGCAACAGCTTCATGGCGATTTCCCCTCGGGTCAGGACGCAGGTTCGGAAATTTCGATGACGGCGTAGCGCTGGCGCGCGCCGCGGGCGATGCGGCAGCTTACCGGGTAGTCGCGGCCGTCGGCGCGCAGCTTGCCTTCCACGATCAGGGTGTTGCCTTCGTCGCGGTAGGACGCCGTCCACTGGTAGGTGGTGAGGCCACGGCCCACGAATTCCGCTTCGGCCTCCTGCCGGCACCACGGCACCAGTTCGCTGGCGCGCTGGAACACGCGCTCGGGCGCGGGCGCCGGCGTGGGGGCGATGGTGGTGAGCGCGAAGACGAGGGGCAAAAGCATGGCGGGGGCTCCGTTTGGCTCGGGGCCAACGATCCCGGCGGCCGGAACCGACGTCAAGTGACCTGGGTCATGGTGTCGTGGTGCGTTCAGCCGGCGGGTGCGGTGACGGCCGTTGAGCGGAGTTCGCGCTTGAGCCGCGCATCGAGCAGCAGGAAACCCAGCGGCACCACCGAGCACAGCAGGGCCAGCAGCCAGGCGCCCACCGACCACTTGCGCAGGTGGCTGACCAGCAGCGACATGGCCACGAAGGCCAGCCACAGCACGCCGTGCGCCATGCCCACGGGCCAGACGAAATCGTGGCCGAACTGGTACTTGGCGGGCATGGCGATGAACAGCAGCGTGATCAACGACAGGCCTTCGATGAGGCTGAGCAGGCGGAAACTGCGAAGCATGGCGGGGCGGTTCCTGTTCGGTGGCGATGGCCCCGGATGATGCCGGCGCTCAGCGCACCTCGTGCCAGAACGAGAGGTCCGGCGGCCCCGCCAGGAAGGCGCCGGCGCCCTGGATGAAGGCCTGGATGTGCGGCTGCTGCATGTGCGGCCCCAGGAAAACCGCCTGGCTGGGCCAGCGCTCGACCAGCGTGAAGCGTTCGGGCTCGTTCGCGTCCTGCAGCACGGTGATGCCACCGCACTCCGGTTCGCGGGCCAGCACGGTGTCGACCAGCGCGCGGATTTCCCGGCGGGCGATGTCGGCCTTGCCCGGCTGGGCGCGGTAGGCGACGAGGATGGTGGTTTCGCTCATCGGCTGCTCCTTGGATTGGCGCGGGGAAGGGCTGGGGCTAGGCGCCGCCAAACATGGCAAGGAGCAGGAGCACGAGCGAGCCGATCCACGAGATGCCAACGTAGAACTTCAGCTCCTGCGCCGTCAGGCTGGCCGCGAACCAGTCGAACAGGAGGAAGGATTTCCAGCCTTCGAGCACGGTGGCGCCGTCCAGGAAGATCACCCAGTAGCAGAAGGCCGAGTAGGCGGCGAAGCTGATAAAGGCCATGGTCCGCGACTTCAGTCCTTTTCACTGGCCTTGTTTGGAAGTGCCGTTGATGAACATCCCCACCAGTCCCAGCTCGTCCCCGCGTCGAATCACGGTGAGTCGCATGTCACCTGTGGTGAAGGGGCCTTCGGAGAGGCGTACCTTGTAATTCAAGTGGTAGTAATCCCGGCCGCTATCGTTTCCAGCAAGCACGGCGCCGGAATAGGCTGAATCATCGACCCGACCGATGACTTGGTACAGCTTGGCCATCTGCTCGTCGACTTGCTCGCGTGTCAGCTGGGTTCGGGCCAGGTCGTCGAACAGGGAATACATGCCGGCGTTGTCCCTGGCATTGAAGCGTTCGATGACATCGCTCGCCAGGTGGTCAGCCTTGGCTTCCGCAATGTCCGGGGCCTGGGCCTGGGCTGGTGCCTCGATCCCGGTCGCCACGGCCTGGGGGCGAAACGCGCCGTAAGCGGCAACGACGAGGTTGAGGGCAAGCAAACCAATGATGGCGTAGTCGATAAGCGGTGATCGATCGGATTTCATTCTGTTTCCTCGGGCGGCTTTGGGCTCAGTCCGTGTCGGGCAAGGACGCTTGGGGAATAACAATGACGCCCTGCGCAATCAATGAGAATCTTCCTTACGCATCCAGCCGCGGGATTCGCGCCAGCAGGTCGGTGACGCCGACGTCCACGCCGGACTGGAACAGCAGCGTCGACACCTGGCCGCGATGGTGCGTCTGGTGGTTGAAGAAGTGCTGGAGCAGGGCGCCGAAATTCCGGCGGGACGTGACGCCGGCCAGGTTGGCGTAGCTGATGTCGGACGCCAGGTGCGCCGGCGTCAGTTCGCCCACCCAATGTCGGATGAGTTCGTCCAGTCCGGCCCGGTAGCCGCGCAGTCCGGCCAGGTCTGGCGCCAGCGGCTGCGCCAGCGACGACGGCTGCGGGAAACGGGAGAGCGCGCCAAGGCTGGGGAACGCAGCCTCGTGCGCGGCGAAGCGATGCAGCCAGATCGTGTCGGCGACGGCGATATGGTTGAGCGTGCCCAGGATGGAGCAGAAGAAGGCGCCCTTGTCGGCCGCCAGGGCCTCAGCGTCGAGCGTGGCGGCCGCGTCGAACATGCGCTCGTTCATCCAGCGGTTGTAGTCCGCCATCAGGACCGCGGTCTGCGGGGTCATCTTGGCTTCACGAGACCAGGAAATCGAAGATCTTGGATCCCGCGCCGACGTTCGTCCGGTACAGCTCGGTGAACCCGCAGTTCTCGCAGCTCACCGCGGTGAATCGGTTGGTGGAGATGTCGAAGGCGGCCGAGAGGAAGCCGCCTTCGGCGCGCATTTCGTTGCGGCTGTATTCCGTGCCGCCACATTTCGTGCAGATGAACGAGCTCATAGTCCCTCCTTCGGATGATTGGGCGGGAGCTGGCCCGCTACTAGTCGGCGCTGGCGGTTATTTCCAGAAAATCCTCCCGGCTTTCCCCGGAATTGTCCAGCGCGTACTCCAGTTGGATCGTGACGTCTCCGGCAACCAGGTTGGAACTGTAGAACGACGCCTTGCCGGACCAGGATTCAATACCGGTATTGCCTACGTAGCCCGAGATGCGCTGGCCCTGGAGGCAAGCCATCGTGATGTTGATGTTTGCCTCCATGAACTCGGTGGAGGTGTTTTCCATCAGCCAGCGGCAGAGGTTCCCCGCCGCGGAATCACCTTCGGAGGGTTCACATCTCTTGTAGTGATCAACCATCCAGGTGCCGCCACGGACCAGCTTGACCGTGCTGGTTCGACCTGGTGCCACGGTTTGAACCCATGCGTTGAGCTGGTCGCACAGGGCTGTATCGCTCAGCGGCGGCGTGCTCGCGCATGAGGTGGCAAAGATTCCGAGCAATGCCAGTGCTGTGACTCCATGGCGCTGCATAGTCGTTTGATGCTTTCCGGATCGCATCATGGGAGTGGCCCCCGGCGCTTGGGTGCGCGTGCAAGGAACGCCCCGGCGGCCGCAAGAACCACGGCGGGCAACAGAAGATGCCAGCCACCCGCCGCCGCAGCGGCCCAGGCAGCGGGGCCGGATGTAAGTGTGCTGTTGGGGCCCAGGCCGTCTTTCAGCAGCCAGGCCAGCCGCCCGGCACCCGCGAAGAGGACGATGGATGCCGCAATCAGGGCGTGGCCAAGCATGCTCTTCATGACGCCAGCGCCTGCCGCAACGCCGCAGCCCCCGCGTGGTGGCCAAAATGCTCCGCTTCCTCCAGCGCCGTCGCGTAATGGTCGATGCGCGTGCGCGCCTGTGGGTCGGCGCCGGCGGCCAGCAGCAGGCGCACGGCTTCGGCATTGTCCAGGCAGGCGGCCTGGTGCAGGGCGGTGTAGTCGTTGACGCCACGCTGCTGCGGGTTCGCGCCGTGGGAGAGCAGGAGCGCCACGCGTTCGGCGGCATCGGCATGGGTCGTGCCCAGGGCGGCGAACAGCGGCGGGAAACCATCTTCGACGACTTCATTGGCATCCGCGCCCAGGTCCAGCAACTGGGCCACCAGTGATATCGGCGCGCGATAGAGGGCGTTCACCAGGCAGCTGCCGCCGCAGTCGTCGCGGGTGTTCGGGAAATCGGCGGGATGGCCCAGCGCGGCGCGCAGGGCGTCCAGGTCACCGCGAAGGTAGGCGGCTTCGATGTCGAGGACAGGATGGGACATGTTGGACCATCGTGTGGCGGGCGTCGGGGGCGGTCAAGCCGTCGGGCGATTGCCTGCCGCCGGCCCGCGGCCTGCCCGCAAAAAGCCAGATATCCTGCCCATGCTTCCCCTAGACCGCCCGGGGGACGGGCGCCACTGACCCGGGAGAAGACCCATGATGATCACGATGGAAAACACGCCCCACGTCGGCCACCGCCTGCGGCCACTGGTGTGGGGCGGCTCAGCGGGCTTGCTGCTGCTGCCCGCGGTGGCCATGCAGTTCACCAGCGAAGTGCAGTGGGACGCCTTCGACTTCCTGGTGATGGGCGGCATGCTGCTGGCCGTGTGCCTGGCCTATGAGGTGGCGGTGCGGCTCGCGCGCAGCAACGTCTATCTGGTGGGGGCCGCCATCGCCGTGGGCGCCAGTTTCCTGACGGTGTGGGCCAACCTGGCGGTGGGCATCATCGGCAGCGAGAACAACCCGGTGAACGACCTCTTCTTCGGCGTGATCGCCGTGGCCTTGGTCGGCGCGGTGCTTTCGCGGCTGCGTCCGCGCGGCCTGGCCTGGGCGATGGTGGCCACGGCCGTGGCGCAGGTGGCGGCATGCCTGTACGCCTGGCTGGGCGGGCACGGCCAGGTGTTCGTGTTCACCGCCGTGATGTGCGCGCTGTGGCTGACGGCCGCGCAGCTGTTCCGCAATTCGGCCAGCGCCTGAGGCCAGGCGCCGACCGCGATGGCGGTCAGGCCGTCTCCACCCGGTCCACCTTGGTGAAACCACGGGGCAGCAGGTTGCCGCGGCTGGCGCGGCTGCCTTCGTAGGCCTGCAGGTCGCGCCAGCTGAGCACCAGCTTCTGGCGGCCGGAATAGATGGTGAGCTCGCCGCCCTGCTTGACGCTGGCGATGGCCACCACCTTCTCCTCGCCCGATTTGAGCTTGGCCGGCGGGATCTGCACCAGCTTGTTGCCCTTGCCCTTGTCCAGCTCGGGCAGCTCGGCCAGCGGGAAGGCCAGCAGGTGGCCGGCGCTGGTGATGGAGACGATGAAGTCGGTCTTCGCGTCGTTCACCGGCACCGGCGCCAGCAGCTCGGCGCCGTCGCCGGCGTTGATCAGCTGCTTGCCGGCCTTGTTGCGGCCGGTGAAGTTCTCGAAGCGGGTGACGAAGCCGTAGCCGTGGCTGGACGCCAGCACGTAGCGCGCGTCATTGTCGGCCACGGCCAGGCCGATGAAGGAAGCGCCCGCCGGCGGCGAGAAGCGGCCGCTCAGCGGTTCGCCGTTGCCGCGTGCGCTGGGCAGGCTGTGCGCCAGCGCGGAATAGCTGCGGCCGGTGGAATCGACGAAGGCCACCTGCTGGGTGCTGCGGCCGCGCGCGGCCTGCAGCAGGCCGTCGCCGTCGCGGTAGCTCAGCGCGGCGGCCTCGACGTCAGCNNACCAGCTCGGTTTCGCTGATGGCCTGGGCGGCCTCGCGCTCGACCAGCGGCGAACGGCGCTCGTCGCCGAACTTCTTCGCGTCGGCCAGCAGCTCGTCCTTCACCTGCTTCTTGAGCTTGGCCTTGCTGCCCAGGATGCCGATGATCTTCTCGCGCTCCTTGGCCAGCTCGTCCTGCTCGCCGCGGATCTTCATTTCCTCCAGGCGGGCCAGCTGCTTGAGCTTGGTGTCGAGGATGTAGTCGGCCTGCTCCTCGCTCAGGCCGAAACGCGCCATCAGCACCGGCNNGATGATGCGGATCACCTCGTCGAGGTTCAGGAAGGCCACCAGCAGGCCTTCGAGCAGGTGCAGGCGGCGCTCGACCTTGTCCAGGCGGTGCTTCAGGCGGCGCGCCACGGTGTCGGTGCGGAACAGCAGCCACTCGGACAGGAAGTCGCGCAGGTTCTTCACCTGCGGCCGGCCGTCGAGCCCGATGATGTTGAAGTTCACCCGGAAGCTCTTCTCGAGGTCCGTGGTGGCGAACAGGTGGCCCATCAGGCCTTCGAAATCCACGCGGTTGCTGCGCGGCACCAGCACCAGGCGCACGGGGTTCTCGTGGTCGGATTCGTCGCGCAGGTCTTCCAGCCAGGGCAGCTTCTTGGCGCGCATCTGCTGCGCCACCTGCTCCATGATCTTCGAGGGCGACACCTGGTAGGGCAGGTTGGTGATGACGATGTTGGCGTTCTCGCGCGCCCAGGTGGCGCGGGCACGCACGCTGCCGCCGCCGGTTTCGTAGATGGCGCGCAGGTCGGCGGCGGGCGTGATGATCTCGGCGCCGGTGGGGTAGTCGGGGCCCCGCACGTGTTCGCACAGGTCGCGCACGGTGGCCTCGGGGTCGTCGAGCAGGCGCACGGCCGCGCTCACCACCTCGTTGAGGTTGTGCGGCGGGATGTCGGTGGCCATGCCCACGGCGATACCCGTGGTGCCGTTGAGCAGCAGGTGCGGCAGGCGCGCCGGCAGCCAGCTGGGCTCCTGCAGGGTGCCGTCGAAGTTGGGCACCCAGTCCACCGTGCCCTGGCCCAGCTCGCCCAGCAACACTTCGGCGATGGGCGTGAGCTTGGATTCGGTGTAGCGCATGGCCGCGAACGACTTCGGGTCGTCGGTGGAGCCGAAGTTGCCCTGGCCTTCGATCAGCGGGTAGCGGTACGAAAACGGCTGCGCCATCAGCACCAGTGCTTCGTAGCAGGCGCTGTCGCCGTGCGGGTGGAACTTGCCGATCACGTCGCCAACGGTGCGCGCGCTCTTCTTGGGCTTGGCAGTGGCGCCCAGGCCCAGTTCGCTCATGGCGTAGATGATGCGGCGCTGCACCGGCTTGAGGCCGTCGCCCAGGAAGGGCAGGGCGCGGTCCAGCACCACGTACATCGAATAGTCCAGGTAGGCGCGTTCGGCGTACTCGCGCAGCGGGATCTGTTCGAAACCGTGGAAGGTGGGGCGGGCGGGCTCGGTCATGCTCGGCGGTGCTCGGTGAAGCGGGGAAGGTCCCGATTCTACCGGTTCCGGCGGGCCGGGCAGGTCACGGTTCGGCCAGCGCCTCGCCCCACTGGCTNNGTTGCGGCCGGCGCGCTTGGCGCGGTAGAGCGCGGTGTCGGCCCGGCGGAACAGGGATTCGGCGTCGTAGCCGCGCTCCATGTCGGCCACCGCCACGCCGATGCTCACCGACAGGCCGGGCATGGGCGGCTCGTGGTCGGGGGCCCGCCAGACCACGTCGAAGCGCATGCGCTCGGCCAGGGCCTCGGCGGCCGGCGGGTCCAGGCCTTCGCAGGCCACCAGGAATTCGTCGCCGCCGAAGCGGCCCAGCAGGTCGTCGCTGCGCAATTTGCCGCGGGTGATGCCGGTGACCAGGCGCAGGGCCTCGTCGCCGGCCAGGTGGCCGTGCTGGTCGTTGATGGCCTTGAAGTTGTCCAGGTCGAACACGAGCAGGGCCACGCTGCGGCCGTGGTTGCCGGCGTGGGCGAGCAGCGCGCCCAGTTCGGCGGCGAAGGCCTGGCGGGTGAGCGCGCCGGTGAGCGTGTCCAGGCTGACGCGTTCGCGCAGGGCGCGATGCTCGTTTTCCAGGGCCTGCTGGCGGGCGCTGATCTGGTGTTTTTCCGCACGCAGGCGGCGGGCATGGCGCAGCACGCGCACCAGGCCCCAAAGCAGCAGCAGGGTCGGCAGGGCCAGTGCCCAGGCCCAGCGGGGCAGCGTGTCGGCGGGCGTGGCAGCGGCTGGCACCGGTGCCGACGCCGACGCGGGGACTGGAGATTCCAGCGCCATGAAGCGCTCCCGCGCCGCGCCCTGGCGCCTGGCCTTGTCGGAAGCCAGCCGGCCGATGTCCTCGAGCGCGGTCATGCGTTCGCGGGCCTCGTAGGCGCGTTTGCTGGCGGCCAGGGCCTCGGCGGTCAGGCCGAGCGCGGAATAGGCTTTTTCCTGCTCGATCGACACGTCCTGGCGCAGGCGGTCGAGCTGCAGTTCCTCGCCGATGGCCAGGGCGTCGGCCAGCGGCGCCAGCGCCTCGCGGTGCCGGCCCAGGCTGACCAGGGCATACCCTTCGGCGAAGGCCAGGTCGGATTCGAGCACGCGCTCGCGGATACCCACGGCGATCACGCGCGCCTCCCGCAGCGCGGCCAGGCCCTCGTCGCCGCGGCCCACGCCCACCAGTGCCTGCCCGCGGGCCAGACCTGCCAGGCCCGCGCCGATCGGGCTGCCGGTGCGTGCGAAGGCCGCGGTGGCGGCCTCGGCGTCGGCCAGGGCTGCTTCCCCTTCGCCCTGCAGGCGCAGCACGCTCGAACGCAGCACCAGGTTCAGGCCCAGCGGGAAATCGGGCGGCGTGTCGCCCATCAGGCGGATGGCTTCGTTGACGCCGCGCAGGGCGGCGTCGTGGTCGCCCAGGTTCATGAACAGGCGCGCCAGCGAGTAGTAGCTTTCGGACTGGTCGATCGGCTTGCCGTCCTGCAGCAGGATCTCCAGCGCGGAAACCTGCAGCTCGACGGTTTCGGCGTACCGGCCGCGCACTTCCAGCACGCGGCTCAGGCCGCGTTCGCCCACGGCCACGCCGCGGCGGTCGCCGATGGCCTTCCAGATCTCGATGGCTTCGCGGAAGCGCATTTCCGCCTCGTCGGGGCGGCCGCTGGCGTGCGCGGCCAGGGCCAGGCCGAAGCGCGAGGCAGCCTCCTCGCGGCGGTTGCGCCAGCCGATCGCGTCGGCCAGGGCTTCGTTCTCGATGGCTTCCATGGCGTCGATGTCGGCACGGCGGTAGGCCTCTTCGCTCAGCACCGACAGGGCGCGGACGCGCTGGCGGCGGAAGCCGCCGGCCTTGGCCGCGTCGGCCAGGCGTCGCCAGTCGTCCAGGTGCGCCGGCGACTGCGCGGCGCGGCGCAGGCGTGCCTGCCAGCCCAGCGCGCGGATGCGACCGGCCTCGCCACCCGTGGCGGCCGCGAGGGTGCGCAGCCAGGGATCGGCGGCGGCCTGGAAGGCCAGCAGCTGTTCGCGCGCGGCGGGGTCGGGCTGGGCCGGTTGCGCCGCCGCCGGCGTGACCAGCGCGAAGGAAAGCAGCAGCGGCGCCAGCAAGGCGCGGGAAAGGCGGGGGGTGGCAGGCCGGGCCCGGGAATCCATTGCCCGCACCATAGCGGCTTGCCGCCGGCCCCTCCAGCCCCGGCTCAGGCGGTGGCCTGTTCCTGCTGCTGCAGGCGCCACATGCGGGCGTAGTGGCCGTCCCGGGCCAGCAGGGCGGCGTGGCTGCCGCGCTCGAGGACCACGCCCTTGTCCAGCACCAGGATTTCGTCGGCGTCCATCACCGTGGACAGGCGGTGGGCGATGACGAGCGTGGTTCGGCCCACGGCGATGCGGTCGAGCTCGTCCTGGATGGCCTGCTCGCTGGCCGAATCGAGCGCCGAGGTGGCTTCGTCGAAGATCAGGATGGCCGGGTTCTTGAGCAGGGCGCGGGCGATGGCCACGCGCTGCTTCTCGCCGCCGCTGAGCTTGAGGCCGCGTTCGCCCACCTCGCTGTCGTAGCCGTCGGGCAGGGACAGGATGAAGTCATGGATGTGCGCCGAGCGCGCGGCGGCCTCCACCTCGGCGTCGCTGGCTCCGGGGCGTCCGTAGCGGATGTTGTAGCGGATGGTGTCGTTGAACAGCACGGTGTCCTGGGGAACGATGCCGATGGCGGCGCGCACGCTGTCCTGGGCCAGTTCGCGCAGGTCCTGGCCGTCGATGCGGATGGCGCCGGACTGGATTTCGTAGAAGCGGTAGAGCAGGCGCGAAAGCGTGCTCTTGCCGCTGCCGGAATGGCCCACCACCGCCAGCGTGCCGCCGGGTGGGATGGAGAAGCTGACGCCGTGCAGGATCTCGCGGCGGTTGTCGTAGCCGAAGCGCACGTCCTCGAAGTCCACCCGCGGCTGGTGCGTCACCAGGGCGCGGGCGTCGGGGCGGTCGCGCACTTCCTGCGCTTCGTCGAGCAGGCCGAACAAGCGCTCGATGTTGGTGATGGCCTGCTTCACCTCGCGGTACACCATGCCCAGGAAGTTCAGCGGCGCCGAGAGCTGCAGCAGGTAGGCGTTCACCAGCACCAGGTCGCCCAGGGTCATCTCGCCGGCCACCACGCCGGCCGCGGCGCGCCACATCAGCGCGGTGATGCCGACGGCGATGATGGCGCTCTGGCCCAGGTTCAGCACGGCCAGCGACTTGAGGCTCTTCACCGTGGCCTCTTCCATCTGCCGCAGGTTGTCGTCGTAGCGGCGGGCCTCGTGGTCCTCGTTGTTGAAGTACTTCACCGTCTCGTAGTTGAGCAGCGAATCCACCGCGCGGGCGCTGGCGCGGGTGTCGGCCTCCACCGCCGCGCGGTAGAAGCGCGTGCGCCATTCGGTGACGCGGAAGGTCCAGGCCACGTACGCGGCGATGGTGCCCAGCGTGATGGCGGCGAAGGTCCAGTCGTACTGCCACACCAGCACCGCGGTCACCAGCGTGATCTCGAGCAGGGTGGGCAGGATGGTGTAGATGGTCCAGTCGAGCAGGTCGGAAATGGCCGTGCCGCCGCGCTCGACGTCGCGGGCCACGCCGCCGGTGCGGCGGTTGAGGTGGAAACGCAGGCTCAGCGCGTGCAGGTGCCGGAACACCCGCAGCATCACCGTGCGCGAACTGCGCGCCATGACGCGGGCGAACACGATGGTGCGCAGCTCGGTGAACAGTGTCACCGACAGGCGCGCGGCGCCGTAGGCCACCAGCAGGCCCAGCGGCAGCACGAGCAGGCTGGGCGCCACGTCGAGGCTGTCCACCAGTTCCTTAAGCACCAGTGGCACGCCCAGGTTGGCGAACTTGGCCGTGGCCAGGCAGGCCAGGGCCAGCAGGATGCGGCCGGTGTAGGGCTTGAGGAAGGGCAGCAGTTCGCGCAGCACGGCGGCGACGCTGCGGTCGGGGACCGGCGGGGATTCGGGGGAGGCAGCGGCGGCGTCGGTCATGGTGTGCAGGTGGCGTCAATCGGGGCGCCGTTCAAGGCGCGGCCAGCGGGGCCGGCGTATGCTGGCACGGATTTCCCCCGCGTGGCCCCGATGATCCACCACCTGCAAATCTCCCGCGCCCGGCTGGCCTTGATCCTGGGCGGCCTGGCCATGTTCGGCCCGTTCTCCATCGACACGGTATTCCCGGCCTTCCCGGTGATGGCGAAGGACCTGGGCGTGGGCAAGGTGGCCATGCAGCAGACGATCAGTGTGTACCTGATCGGTTACGCGGCCATGTCGCTGTTCCACGGCCCCATTTCCGACGCGGTGGGCCGCAAGAAGGTGCTGCTGGCCGGCATCGTGCTCTTCACGCTGGCCTCGGTGGGCGCGGCGCTGGCCACCGACATGACCACCATGCTGGCCTACCGCGCAGTGCAGGGACTGTCGGCCGGCGTGGGCCTGATCGTGGGCCGCGCGGTGGTGCGCGACTGCCTGCAGGGCGACGACGCCCAGCGGCTGATGAGCCAGATCTCGATGATCTTCGGCGTCGCGCCCGCCATCGCGCCGGTGATCGGCGGCTGGATCCTGGGTTATTCGGACTGGCACGGCATCTTCTGGTTCCTGGCGGTGTTCGGCGCGCTGCTGCTGGCGCTCACGGCCTGGGGCCTGCCCGAAAGCCACCCGCCGGAAAACCGCGTGCCGCTGCATCCGGTGACGCTGGCGCGTGATTACGGCGCCATGCTCTCGAACCGCAAGTTCCGGCTGCTGGCGCTGGCGGGTACGGCGAACTTCGGCGCGCTGTTCCTGTACATCGCCTCGGCGCCTGATTTCGTGATGGGGCTGCTGGGCCTGGGCGTGCAGGACTTCGTCTGGTTCTTCGCGCCCACCATCGGCGGCATGATGCTGGGCGCTTTCGTCAGCGGAAAGGCCGCGGGGCGGGTGCCGGGCCGGCGGCTGGTGGAGTGGGGCTTCGCCTGCTGCGGCGTGGCGGCGGCCTACAACCTCGGCTACAACGCGCTCACCGACGCGCCCACGCTGCCCTGGGCGGTGCTGCCGACGGCGCTGGGGGCGTTCGGCATCGCCCTGGTGTTCCCCATCGTCACGCTGGCGCTGCTGGACATGTACCCGCGCCAGCGCGGCGGCGCCTCGTCGATGCAGGCCTTCGTGGGCCTGCTGTCGAACGCGGCCATCGCCGGCCTGCTGTCGCCGCTGGTCAGCCACGACGGGCTGCTGATGGCGGTCACGTCCGCCGCGTTCACGCTGGTCGCCTGGGGGCTGTGGCGCTGGTACGTGGCGCACAGCGCCCGCGTGCCCTAGGCGCGCGGGTCGAGGGTGTAGACCAGGAAGTCGTCGTCGCGCCGCCAGCCGAGGGATTCGTACAGGCGCTGGGCCGTAGTGTTGTCGCGCGCGGTCTGCAGGAACAGCTCGACCGCACCGGTTTCGGCGCCGAACTGGCGCGCGGCTTCCATCAGCGCGCGTGCCACGCCGCCGCCGCGGGCGACCGGGGCCACGAACAGGTCGTTGAGGATCCAGCTGCGCGCCTGCGACAGGCTCGACCACGCGGGGTAGAGCTGCACGAAGCCCAGGCAGGTGTCGCCGCGCCGGGCCAGGAACACCACCGATTCGTTCGCGCGCAGCCGGGCCGAGAGGAAACCACGCACGCGCGCCTCGTCCACGGGCTTGTCGTAGAAGCGCAGGTAGCCGGCGAACAGCGGCAGCAGTTCGTCGAGTTCGTGGTGGGTGGCGCGCTGGACCTGGAGCTCTTCCATGGCGTGCACGCTAGCACCAAAAACGAACGGCCGGCGGGNNCCCAGCCGCAGGTCTTGCCCTGGTTCTGCTGCTCGAGCCACGACTGCAGCGGCGCGAAGTATTCCAGCACCGCCGAGGCGTCCATCTGCTCGCCGCCGGTCAGCTCCTTGAGGGTCTGCTGCCACGGCTGGCTGGCGCCACGCTGCATCATCGCCCAGTAGCGCTTGCCGGCTTCCGGGTTGTTGGCGAAGTTGCAGGTGTACAGCGGGCCTTCGTGGCCAGCGGCGTCGCACAGCGACTTGTAGAACTGGAACTGCAGGATGTGCGACAGGAAGTAGCGCGTGTACGGGGTGTTGCCCGGCACGTGGTACTTGGCGCCGGCGTCGAAGAACTCCTCGCCGCGCGGGCCGCCGGCCGGGGCCACGCCCTGGTACTTGGCCTTCAGCTCCCACCACGCCTGGTTGTACTTGTCCGGGGTGATGGAGCCGTCGAACACGCCCCAGCGCCACTGGTCGATCATCAGGCCGAAGGGCAGGAAGGCCACCTTGGCCAGGGCCATGCGCATCTGGCCGTTGATCACGGCCTCCTCGCTGACCGCCGGCTTGTCCACCAGGCCGATCGAGGCGAGGTATTCCGGGGTCATCGACAGCACGATGGTGTCGCCGATGGCCTCGTGGAAGCCGTCGTGCGCGCCGGACTGGAAGATCGGCGCCTGGTCCTTGTAGGCCAGGTAGTAATACACGTGGCCGAGCTCGTGGTAGATGGTGGTGAGCTCTTCCTCGTTGGGCTTGATGCACATCTTGATGCGCACGTCGTCGCCCACGGTGTTCATCGGCCAGGCGCTGGCGTGGCAGACCACG
>DNNT01000013.1 GCA_003497545.1 Arenimonas sp.
ACTTATCCGTGGGCATATGGTATGCCGTCGTGGCGAATTTCGACCGCGACGGGAACATGGTCATCTATTTAGATGATTCATCCTACCGGACCAAGAGCATTGCCACGGTCACTGGCAGCATTAACTCAGCGAGCAACCCTACCATTGGCTCAAAGCCTGCCGCTGGGGGTCACGCTACGGGTAACACCCTAATTGTAGATGAACTGAGAGTCTACAAGCGTCTGCTGACCGCAGCCGAGATTACGGCCTACTCGAACGGAACCCTCGCTGCGACGGACAACCTTGGTGCGTACTTGAAATTCGATGACGGGTCTGGAGACACCGCAGCCGACTCCTCGGGCAATAACCACCCGGCTACGAAAACAGCCGGCGCAACGTGGACAACCGCCGTCCACTCCCCCCTGGACGAGACGATCACCTGGGTGGCCGACAAAATCTTCCACACCGTCGTGGCCCCCGCCTCTTACCGCTACTGGCGGATGCTCATCGAGAGCCCGGCGGGGACGGAGACGATGAAGAAGATACTCCTCCTGAACAGGGCGCTCGGCGCGTTCGAGAAGGGGGTGGCATGAGCAAGCTCATCGACGTGATCCAGCTGGGCCTCGGCCGGGCCGAGCGCTGGTGGATGCACCACGGCGCGGACAACCGCAAGAAGATCACCGTCGAGACGGTGCAGGACGTGGAGCCCATCCTAAAGGCCAACAGGCGGGAGTTCAACGCCGCCCCGGCGCGCTTCGGCGGCGGGGAGCACTTCCACAAGGTAGCGAGCATCCCCGCAACCGTCATCGAGGAGATGTGCCGGGTGGAGAAGATACCCTTCGCCGAGATGATGGCCCGGAAGTCGGAGCGCTCGAAGCGCGTCTGGCGCAAGCTCCTCTATGACCGTGATTTCAGGGCCTTCCGAACGCGCCCTGGGGTGGTCTGATGGCCCTCGATACATACGCCAACCTCAAGCTCGCCATTGCGGACTACCTCGACAACGCCGACCTCGTCTCCCAGGTGGACGACTTCATCGACCTGGCCGAGGCGCGGCACAAGCGCGAGGTGCGCATCCGCGAGATGCTGGACCGGCAGGCCCTCACCGTGGCCGCCCGCTACGTCGATCTGCCGACCGGCTTCCTGGAGGCCCTCGGGATCAGGCTGCTGACCGATCCGGCCACCCCGCTCGGCGGCGCCCTAAGCTGGGATGAGTTGACCAAGCGGCGCCAGGAGACCACGGGCCAGCCGGCCTACTACGCTATCCACGAGCAGATCGAGTTCGACCGGACACCGGACCAGAGCTACAGCGGCGAGATACTCTTCTACAAGGCCGTCACGGCCCTATCGGACTCCAACACATCGAACGAGATACTTGCCAAGGACCCGGCCTTCTACCTCTTCGGCGCATTGGCCGAGGCCGCGCCGTTCATCGGGGCCGATGAGAGGGTGGCGCTGTGGGAGTCGAAGTACGCCCGGGCGCTGGAGGGCTGGAACGCCGCCTCCCGCCGCGCCAGGCATCCCGGGCCTCTCGTTTCCCGCGTCTCCGGGGCCACTCCTTGAAGGGGGGATAGAAGATGCCCCTGATTCCATTCGGCGAGTGGCTGCCAGATGTCGCGGCGCTCGGGAGCCCGGGCGCGCTCAGGGCCGCCAACTGCTTCCCCGGGCCCACCGGCTACAAGCCGGCCAAGTCCCTTCAGGTCACGACCAACGCGCTGGCCGCTAGGGCCAGGGGCGCGATCAGCGCCAAGGACAAGGCGGGCACCGTCTACCAGTTCGCGGGCGCCGCATCGAAGCTCTATCAGCTTGTAGACCAGACCTGGACGGACGTCTCGAAGTCCGGCGGGTACGCCGCCGGCACCGAGGAAATCTGGGACTTCGTCCGGTGGAAGAACAAGATCATCGCCACGGACTACACCGACGCCATCCAGCAGATCGAGATGGCCGCCGCTCTTTTCTCCGACCTGACAACGGACTTCAAGGCGCGCCGCCTCGCGGTGGTGCGTGACTTCGTGGTGGCGGGGAACACGAACGACGCGACGGATGGCGCGGTCCCGAACCGGGTGCGGTGGAGCGCATTCAACGACGATACCGATTGGACCGTCTCCGCGGCGACCCAATCCGACTACCAGGACCTCCATAGTGGCGGTGGGGTGCAGCGGATACTCGGCGGCGAGTACGGCGTGGTGCTCTCGGATCGGAGCGTCCGCCGCATGACCTACGTTGGCAGTCCGGCCGTGTTCCAGTTCGACGAGGTGCTGCCGGACTTCGGGCTCCTGTCTCCGTCCGCCGCCACCCGCCTGGCGGATATCATATATTTCGCATCGCCGCACGGTTTCGTGGCGCTGGAAGGCGGCACGCGGTCGGCTCTAATAGGGGCCGGCAAGGTGGACAAGTTCTTCCTCAACGACCTGGACTACAGCAACCTTCACCGCATCTCGTCCGCCGTGGATGCGGCATCGGGCCGGGTCCTCTGGGCCTACCCTGGCCAGGGGAGCGCAGACGGCCTGCCCAACCGCATCCTCGTCTACGACCGCGGGCTCCGGAAGTGGTCCCTACTGGAGATCGAAGTTGATCTCCTCTGGCACTCCCTCGGCGCCTCGACGACTCTTGAGGGGCTCGACGCGATATCCGCCAGTCTCGATGCACTGGCCAGTTCCCTCGACTCGCCGCGCTGGGCTGGCGGCGCCCCGGTCCTGGGCGGCTTCAATTCGGCCTTCAAGAGCGGCTACTTTGACGGCTCCGCCCTCGCGGCGGAGATCGGGACCGGCGAGATGGAACTCGCGCCCGGACGCCGGGCCATCCTCCGCGCCGCGCGCCTGGCCGTCGATGGCGGGACGGCCACTATCAGCACCGGGACCAGGAACAAGCAGGAGGATGCGACGGTTTTTTCGCCAGCCATCTCGGCCCGGGATTCAGGGGTCTGCCCCATGCGCTCCACCGCCCGATATCACCGCTTCCGGGTTGGCATCTCGGGCGAGTGGAACGACGCGGTCGGGCTGTGGATAGAGCCGGAAGACGTGTCAGCCGCCGGGCGGAGGTAGGGGGGGGGAGGATGGGCTTCGGCGTTGCCATGGAGACGGATGTCCGCTGGATCCCGCCCGGCGAGGCGAAGGAAGCCTGGGCGGCGTTCCTGCCGGCGATCCGCCGCGGCCTGGCCCGTGCTGGCGGCGACTTGACGGCCGAGAGCCTCATGGAAGCCGCCCAAAGTGGCGCTCTGAGCCTCTGGAGCATCGAGCTGGGCGGAGTGGCCGCCGGGATCGCAGTGATAGAGGTCATCGACAGGCCCGCCAGGGCGGCGGTGAGCGTTATCCTGGTGGCTGGGCGCGGGATGGCCGGCTGGATCGGGCCCGCCCTCGGCGCGCTTGAGAGGTACAGGGTGCTCAACGGCGCGCACAAGGCCGAGGCCGTGTGCCGCCCTGGGATGGCCCGGTTGCTGAGACGGATGGGATGGCGCCCCAAAGGCGTGATCATGGAATCTGGAGGAGCCTGAGATGGCCGGAAACACGACGCAGAGCGTTCTTGAGCAGCGAAGGCCCCAGGTGCCCGAGCTGCTCGCCCCATTCCTGACCGGCGCGGCTGGAGCGGGGACGGGCGCCCTCGGGCAGATCCAGGGCTTCACGGGGGCCACCCTTCCGACGGCCCGGGAAGGGCTGCTCGCCACGGCGCGGGGCGACTTCCTGGCCGGCGGGCCGGG
>DNNT01000175.1 GCA_003497545.1 Arenimonas sp.
GAGCACCGCGGCAAGCTCGAGCCGATGACCGCCGAGATCCCGCTTCCGCGATCGCTCCGCCAGCTCGCCGCCGGCCCGGTCGTGCACGTTGCCAGTCGCGACACGACGGCCGCCCTCACAGCCCCCACGCCGCCGCCGGCGTTCAGCGCGGAACTCAACCAGGCCCGCGCCACCATCCGGGAGCTCACGGCCGAGCGTGATCATCTGCGCGCCCGCCTCAGCGACCTGCAGGCGCGCTACGACGCACTGCTGGCCGAGCACCAGCAGAGCCAGGTCGACGCCAAGGCCCTCAATGAGCGGGGCCTGCAGGCTTACCGCGCCGGTGACTTCGAGGCCTCTCTCCCGCTGTTCCGCCAGGCGGCAGAGACCGGGTTCGCGCCCGCACAGACGAACCTGGCCATCCACTACCTCAACGGCCAGGTCGTGCCGCAGGACCTGCGCCAGGCCGTGGCCCTCCTCGGTCGGGCGAGCGAGCAGGGGCACCTGCCCGCCACCTTGAACCTGGCCACCCTCTACGAGCACGGCGTCGGCGTGCACCAGGACCGCAGTCGCGCGATCACCTACTACCAGCGCGCTGCGCTGCAAGGTTCGCCGACCGCCCATGAAGCCATCACGCGCCTCAAGTCGGCCCGCTGATGTCCCCCACGTCGCCCGATCAGGCCGGCGAGCTGCTGCAGCGCCAGCAGGCGCGCCGGCGCCGGGTACGTCGGCTCATGCGTCCGCTGCCACGCCGCGGCAACCTGGCGCGCTACCCGATCCTCAAGTACTTCGCCGGCCCCGCCCGGCGCATGCCCTTTCTCTGGTCCTACCGCCCTGAGCACGTGCGTCCCGCGCTCTACATCGGCTCGATCCTGACCCTGTTGCCCCTGCTCGGGGTCCAGCTCGTCCTGGCCCTGGGAGCGTGCATGCTCCTGCGCGGCAATCTCCCCATCGCGGCCGCGCTCCAGATGGTCAGCAACCCGCTCACGGCCGCGCCGCTGTACGGCCTCACCTACGCCGTCGGCTCGCCCATCGTGACCTGGCTGATGCCCGCCGCCGGCGCCGCCGTCCGCGTGCCGACCGCCTTGGGCGCCGGTGCGCTGGCGCTGGGGCTGGTCCTCGCTGGCTCGATCCACCTCGTCTGGGAAGTGGCCCGGCGTCGCCGCCAACGCGAGGCCCAGGCGCTGCGCGTGCACCGATCCGTAAACAGGGTTCCAACTGGGACGCCGGAACAGGCGTGCTAACACTGTCCACGACGGCAGGACGCCGTTGGGGCGGCGCCAAGGGGCTGCCACCCGCTCGCCAGGAGGCACAAGGAAACGCCCCGCAGGATGCGGGACTGGGCATTCCCCGGCACGGAGGCCGGAAGGAAGCGTCCAGGCGACAGGAGTCGGCGCATGAGTCCAAGGAATGGCCACGTCGGAGCCACAGGCCGGGAAGGACCCCGGCCTCTGGCCGCTAAACCATCACCAAAGAGGGGTATTACCTAGGGCCATCGCGAAGGCGCGCACGGCACACTGACTCCATCACAAGGAGTCGTGCATGCAGTTGCCATTCTTCCGGCGCAAGACGCGCCCTCAGCAGTCCCCCGCGGCGCCGCTGCTCGCCGCCGGCGCCCTCGAGGAGCCGCTGCTGTTCAATGGCCAGCCGATCCCGGTCTACCCCGACCGCGGCCCCCCGGTGCCGGCGGTTCCGCCCGAGCAGCTGCTGGCGTCCCAGGCGGAACAGCTGCGCAAGCTCCACCACGACTCGGCGCTGTCGCACGAGGAATTCCACACCTACATCCTGCCCACGGTCCGCAACTACGCGGCCTACGTGCACCTGCTCCCGGCCTCCGAGGTCAATCACCACTGCGGTCAGGGCGGTCTGTTGCGGCACGGCCTGGAGGTGGCCACCAACGCGGCGCGCCTGTGCAACAACCGCAAGTTCGCCATGGACCAGGTGACCTCCTTGCGCCACCACCTCGAGCCGCGCTGGCGCGCCTGCGCGCTGATCGGCGGCATGCTCCACGACATGGGCAAGCCGCTGATCGACGTCGGCGCCGTCGACGACACCGGACAGCTGGTGTGGGCGCCGCATTCCAAGTCCCTCTGGGAATGGCTCTGCGAGCACCGCCTGACCGGCTACCGGATTCAGTGGCGCGCCGGCAATCGCTACAAGCGCCACGAGGCGCTCAACGCCATCCCGACCTACCGGATCATCCCCGACGCCACGATGTCCTGGCTCCTGCAGTACGGCAGCGAGCCGATGGACCAGCTCGTGCTCATGCTCGCCGGCAACACCGATCCGCGAAACCCCTACAGCCAGCTGATCAAGCAGGNNAGCGCCTGTTTCGCGCCATGCACGACCTTCTCGAGGGCGGCCAGTGGATCCCCAACCGCCCCGGCAGCCCTATCTGGCTCACCAGCGAGGGCATCGTTGGTCTCTACCCGGCGGTGTTCCAGGACGCCCTTGATGTCCTGCGCAACGAGGACTTCAGCCCGCTGCCGAACGACTACTCGTCGCTGCTCGAGCTCTTCGCCGACTGGGGTTACATCACCCCTAACCAGCTTCCCAACGGCGCCACGACCTTCACCTGGAACGTGGCCATCGAAACCGAGGAGCGCGGCCGCGTCGTCCAGGTCAAGTCGCAGGTCATCCGCTTCACGCGCGGCGAGATCTATCCGGGCACGCTGCCTCAACCCGCCATCGCACCTTGCTGGGTCCTCGACACCGACGGCAACCCCGTCACGCACGGCACCGTGACGCCGCCCTCGCGACCCGTGGCCGACGCCCTGGCCGATGAGCCGGGGCCGGCTCCCACCGATGTCGAACCGGCGCGAGATCTCCTGGACTTTTCCACGACCTCCAAAGCCGGCGCGGACAGCACCCTTCGTCCGGACGGTCCCGTCGAGACCGTGGCGGTGTCCGAGGAGGACCGCCTGCCGCCCGTCGAGGCTCCGCTGCGCGATCGCGCCCAGGAGGCCGACCCACGCGTCTCGGCCATCGATACGGCCCAAGCCAACTACGAGTCCGATTTCCCCCCGGTCGACGCCGCCAGCGCGTCGCGGTGGCTGCACGAGGCCATGCAGGAGCCGCATGGCCCCATCCTGTTCAAGATCGCCGAGCGGGTCCGCGCCAAGGCCCTGCGCGCGGGCCTCGACGTGGTCGAGCTAGACGGCCTGGTCCATCTGGCGACGCCGGAAGCCTTCAAGGACCTGGGCCTCGAGCCCACCACCGCCCGCCAGGCCTTGGAAGACTCCGGCTGGACCACCTCCGACTCGCGCACGCGCTCAACGGTCGATCTGAGCATCAAGGGCAAGAAGGTCGCCTACGCCCGGCTGACCAAGGACCTGTCCATCACCTTCCTGCGCTTGATGGAAGGCGAGGGCATCGTGCTCACGCAGCGCGACAGCCGAAAGGAACGGCCCGTGGCCTGGGGGCCGCACCTTCGCGAACCGCAGGCAGCCTTCCTGCTCGAGAACCAGGGCAATGCGCCCGGGCAGGCCATCGTCCTCAAGAAGGCGCTCTTCGAGTTCGCCGTGCATGCCCTCAAGGACGACTCGCGCCCGATGGCCGAGCTTCTGGCAGACGAAGCGCGATCGCTGGTCACCCACTTCCTGCGCACCCACCCGGGCCTCAAGACGCGCATTCCTGCGCCGGAGCTGCGCGATCTGTGGTCGAGCACGCCCAATCCCCTCCTCATCCCGGACCCTGCCGCTGGCGACGAAGACGGGGCGGTCAACGGCCAGGGCCATGTTCACTCGCCGCGCGTCTTCAACCCCAAGTT
>DNNT01000294.1 GCA_003497545.1 Arenimonas sp.
CCGTTGACCTCGACCTTGGCGAACATCGGGAAGCTCACGTCGTAGGTGAGCGAGCAGAAGTTGCGGATCTCTTCCTCGTCGCCCGGCTCCTGGTGGCCGAACTGGTCGCAGGGGAAACCCAGCACCACCAGGCCGCGGTCGCCATAGTCGCGCCAGAGTTTTTCCAGGCCGGTGTACTGCGGCGTGAAGCCGCACTTGGAGGCGGTGTTCACCACCAGCAGCACCTTGCCGCGCCAGGCGTCCAGGGACTGGGGCTGGCCGTCGATGGCGGTGGCGGAGAAATCGAAGGCGGTGGTCATGGCGGACTCCGGAAGGGGACGCGGGAAGCCTACCCCAAGCCGGGCACCCCTGCCTTTCGTCATGGGGCCGTAACCGGGGCATGCGCTACCCTCTGGGGTTTCCGCCCCACCCTGCTCCCGAGGAACCCGAATGAATTCCAGCAAGCCGCTTGCCCTGGCCGCCGCCATCGCCCTGGGCCTGTCCCTGTCCGCCTGCCAGCAGGCCGAATCGCCGCAGGCGCCCGCCGCCGAAGAGGCCGGCGCCGCCGCCCCGGCCGCCGACAACCCGTTCTTCGTGGTGAGCGAACTGCCCTACCAGATGCCGGCCTTCGACAAGATCAAGGACGAGCACTACGCGCCGGCGCTGGAGCGCGGCATGAGCGAGCAGCGCGCCGAAATCGACGCCATCGCCAACAATGCCGAGGCCCCGAGCTTCGAGAACACCATCGTCGCGATGGAAAAGACCGGCGCCCTGCTCAACCGCACCGCCGCCGTGTTCGGCAACCTCGCCGGCGCGCACACCAACGAGGCCATCCAGAAGGTCCAGGCCGAGATGGCGCCGAAGTTCGCCGCCCACCAGGACGCCATCCTGCTCGACGGCAAGCTCTTCGCCCGCATCAAGTCGCTGCACGACCAGCGTGATTCGCTGGGCCTGGACCCGGAGTCCAAGCGCCTGCTCGAGCGCTACTACATCGATTTCGTGCGCGCCGGCGCCAACCTGTCGGACGCCGACAAGGAAACGCTCAAGGGCATGAACGCCGAGCTGGCCAGCCTCGCCACCACCTTCAGCCAGAACGTGCTCAAGGAAGTGAACGCCTCGGGCGTGCTGGTGGACGACGTGGCCAAGCTCGACGGCCTGCCGGCCGAGGCCATCACCGCCGCCGCCGAAGCCGCCAAGGCCGCCGGCAAGGAAGGCCAGTACCTGATCGCGCTGCAGAACACCTCGGGCCAGCCGCCGCTGACCAACCTCACCAACCGCGAGCTGCGCCAGCAGATCATGGCCGCCTCGCTGGTGCGCGGCGCGCGCGGCAACGAGTTCGACAACCGCGAAATCGTCGCCCGCGTCGCCAAGCTGCGCGCCGAGCGCGCCGCCCTGCTCGGCTACGACAACCACGCCGACTACATCCTCGAGGACGAGACCGCCGGCAGCGTCGAGGCCGTCAACAAGCTGATGTCCGACCTGGCCCCGGCCGCGGTGGCCAACGCCCGCCGCGAGGCGGCCGAAATGCAGGCCATCATCGACGCCGAGAACGGCGGCTTCCAGCTCGAGGCCGCCGACTGGGCCTTCTACGCCGAGAAGGTGCGCCAGCAGAAGTACGCCTTCGACGAATCGCAGCTGCGTCCCTACTTCGAGATCGACAACGTGCTGGTCAACGGCGTTTTCCATGCCGCCAACCAGCTTTACGGCCTGGAGTTCAAGGAGCGCACCGACCTGCCCACGTACCACCCGGACGTGCGCGTGTGGGAGGTGTTCGAGGCCGACGGCACCCCGCTGGGCCTGTTCCTGGGCGACTTCTACGCCCGCCCGAGCAAGCGCGGCGGCGCCTGGATGAACGCCTACGTCCCGCAGAACGGCCTGACCGGCAGCAAGCCGGTGGTCGCCAACCACCTCAACATCCCGAAGCCGTCGGAGGGCCAGCCCACCCTGCTGACCTTCGACGAGGTCACCACCATGTTCCACGAGTTCGGCCACGCCCTGCATGGCCTGTTCTCGAACGTGAAGTACCCGCAGTTCTCGGGCACCTCGGTGCCGCGCGACTTCGTCGAGTACCCGTCGCAGGTCAACGAGATGTGGGCCACCTACCCGTCGGTGCTGGCCAACTACGCCAAGCACTACGAAACCGGCGAGCCGATCCCGCAGGAACTGCTGGACAAGGTGATGGCCGCCGAGCAGTACGGCCAGGGCCACGCCACCACCGAATACCTGGCCGCGGCCATGCTCGACCAGAAGTGGCACCAGCTCACCGCCGAGCAGGTGCCCAGCGACACCCTGGCCTTCGAGGCCGAGGCGCTCAAGGCGGTGGGCCTGGACTACGCGCCGGTCCCGCCGCGTTACCGCAGCACCTACTTCTCGCACATCATGGGCGGCTACTCGGCGGGCTATTACGCCTACCTGTGGTCCGAGGT
This sequence comes from Arenimonas sp., assembly GCA_003497545.1. Classification (GTDB taxonomy): domain Bacteria; phylum Pseudomonadota; class Gammaproteobacteria; order Xanthomonadales; family Xanthomonadaceae; genus Arenimonas. The sequence continues at coordinate 2,406 of DNNT01000294.1, forward strand.
GCTCGACGCCGAATCGGTGGAGTGGTTCAAGGAAAACGGCGGCCTCAAGCGCGAGAACGGCGACCACTTCCGCCAGACCCTGCTCTCGCGCGGCGGCAGCGTGGACGCCATGCAGCTCTTCCGCGACTTCCGCGGCCGCGACCCGGAAGTGGGCCCGCTGCTGGTCCGCCGCGGNNGTTTTGAACACGGATCAAATCTGATTTGAAAGCGATGAACGCGGATAAAGCGTTTTGAATTGATTGCGCTTTATCCGTGTAATCCGCTCTTTATCCGCTCTGATCCGTGTTCAGGCTTTTCAAGCCAGGGCCGGAGCCAAGGGCTCAGGCGTTGCGCTGGCAGGCGCGGAGTTCCTTGTTCAGGACTTCGGCCTTGCTGACGTACTGCTTGGCCAGCACGCGGACCACGAAGCTGTGGTCGCGGTCGAGAACGACCTTCTGGAACGTGGTCTGGAGCTGGCCTTCGACCTCGGCCATGCGCAGGTAGCGCTCGGAGGCCGAATCCGGCCACTGCTTGAGCAGGCCCGCGTAAACCTTGCTGAGCTCGCCGAGGCTGCTCGGCGGCTTCTTGGCGGTCTTCTTGGCGGCCTTGGCCGGCGCCTTGATTTCGCCCGACAGCTCCTGCGCCAGCTCCGACTTGGCCTTGGCCAGGCGGGTGAACAGGGTGCTGAGTTTCTTGTCCTTCACCTTCTGCGCCGCTTCTTCGTAAAACGCGATCCCGTCCTCGCTGATTTCGATGAGGTCGGAAATGCTGTTGGTGGTGTCGGTCATGCGGCGCTCCTTGGCGTGATGAAAGGACAGCGCGATCGTCCCGCGGCCCAGGCCAGGCGACGGAATGCCCCGGGAAGCGGGGCCAGGCGATCACGAAGGAAAGCAAAGCCGGGACAAACCCAAGGGGTGCGGTTTGCCACCCGTTGAGGATACGCGGGGGGGCGTAAAATTTAGGTTATCCCGGCGGGCGCCGACATTTCAAACGGACGATTCAATCCACTTCGCCGAACTTGGCTGCACGTTCGCCGCTTTTCAGCGCGAATATGACCACGACACCATGCGCCCGGCCTGGTACGGCATCACGCCGTGGAAAGGCCGCGGGTCGGCGTCGAACACCAGGGGCAGGAAATGGCGGTCACCCTCCCAGAGCGGCAGTTCCCCCAGCCGGTCGAGCTCGACCCAGTGCAGGTCGCCCTCGGCGTTGCTGGCCGGCGGCTCGCCCGCGAAGGTGTCCACCACGAAGATGAAACCCAGCCAGTCCTCGCCGTGTTTGCCGAAACCCGGCCAGCTCACCGTGCCGCGCAGGCGCAGCGACAGGCATTCGATGCCCGCTTCCTCGCGGATCTCGCGCCGCATGCCTGCCATCACGTCCTCGTCGGGTTCGAGCTTGCCGCCCAGGCCGTTGTACTTGCCCAGGTGGTTGTCGCCCGGCCGGGCGTTGCGGTGGACCATCAGGCAGCGGCGGCCGTCGGGCGAAAGCACGTAACCGAGGGTGGCGACGATCGGGGTATAGGGCACGCGGGGCTCGGAGTTCGGGGCGGGCAACAAGCATAATCGCGCCATGCACCCGACATCCCTCCCCGGCCTCGCCGTCATCGGCGGCGGCCCCGC
>DNNT01000117.1 GCA_003497545.1 Arenimonas sp.
GTGGAGATGACGCGCAAGCGCACCACCGACAGCCTCGAGCGCCAGCTCTGCGAACCCTGCCACGAGTGCAACGGCCGCGGCACGCTCAAGACCGCCGAGACCCTGACCTACGAAATCTTCCGCGAGATCACCCGCGCCGTGCGCCAGTTCGAGGCCCAGCAGCTGCTGGTGATCGCCTCGCCCAAGGTCGTGAACAAGATCACCGAGGAGGAATCGGCGGCCGTGGCCGAGCTCGAGGAATTCCTGGGCAAGTCCATCCGCTTCCAGGCCGACGAGCAGTACGCGCAGGAGCAGTACGACGTGGTCCTGCTTTAAACCCGCGCATGCCCACCGCCCTGCGCCGACGGATCCGCCACACCCGCCGCCTGCTGGGTTATGGCTTCCTCGTCGTGCTGATCCTGCTGGCCACCGCCGTCGGCGCGCTCAACCAGCTGCTGCCGCTGGTCGAGCGCAACCCGGAGAAGGTGGCCAACTGGCTGTCCCAGCGCATCGGCGAGCCCGTGGCCTTCGATGGCGCCCGCGGCGAATGGACCCGGCGCGGCCCGCGCTTCACGCTCGAAGGCCTGAGCGTCGGCGCCGGCGAGCGCCGGCTCGACATCGGCCGCGCCGAGCTGCTGGTGGCGGTGTATTCGGGCCTGCTGCCCGGCGAACCGCTCACCGAACTGAAGGTGCGCGACCTGGCCCTGGTGCTGGAGCAGGGCGAAGACCGCCGCTGGCGCCTGGCCGGCCTGCCGTTCGAACCCAAGCCCGGCGTCGATCCACTCGACACGCTCGAGGCGCTGGGCGAACTGCAGGTGGAGCGCGCGCGGCTGGAAGTGCGTTCGCCCAACTTCAAGGCGTCGCTGGGGCTGCCGCGGGTGGACCTGCGCCTGCGCGTCAGCGGCGGGNNCCGACCCCGCCGGCCAGCCGATGAGCGCGGTGGCCGACCTGCGCCGCGGCGACTGGTCGGGCAAGCTCTGGGCCGGCGGCAAGCGCCTGGACCTGGGGCAGTGGTCGCACCTGCTGGCCGACACCGGCCTGGTGGTGGCGGGTGCCGCGGAAGTGGACCTGTGGGCGCGCATCGACGCCCAGCGCATCATGGACGTGCGCACCCGCGCCGAATTCGCGCCGCTGGCGCTGGGAGCGCGCCGGCCCTGGCTTCCGGACGCCGACGGTGAACCCACCTCGCCGCCGGTGGCCTACGAACGCGTGAACCTGCTGGCGCGCTGGCAGGCCGGTGAAAACGGCTGGCAGCTGCATGCGCCCGAACTGCATTTCCACGAACCGGGCCGGGTCGAGCCACGTTATTTCGACGGCCTGTGGTTGGCCGGCGGCGAACGATTCGCGCTGCAGGCGCCGCGCCTGGACCTGGTGCCGGCGCGGCAGTTCGCCAGCCTCAGCGAGCGCGTGCCCGAAGGCCTGCGCCAGTGGCTGCACCGCGCCGCGCCCGACGGCGAGCTGCGCGACGTGCGCGTCGGCGGCCGCGAGGGCGACTGGTCGGGTTCGCTGCGTTTCCACGAGGTCGGCTGGCAGCCCTACGAAACCCGGCCGGGCCTGCAGGGCCTGGACGGCAGCGCCGCCTTCGACCAGCGCGGCGGCGTGCTGCAGCTTGAACCGTCGCCGNNAGTGGCCGGGGCGTTTCCGCGAGCCGCTGGACCTGCGCCTCGACGGCCTGCTGGGCTGGTGGCGCGAAGGCGGGCAGTGGAGCCTCGGCGCCAGCCGGCTGCGCGTGCGCGGCCAGGACTTCGGCACCAGCGTGCGCGCCGAGCTGCAGTTCCAGGGCGACGGCAGCAAGCCGCGGCTCGACCTGGCCGCCGCGCTCGACCCGACCACCGTGGTCGCGGCGCGCAAGTTCTGGGTCGAAGGCAAGATGCCGCCGGCGACCATCAAGTGGCTGGACGAAGCGCTGCTGGAAGGCGGCGTGCTGGACGGCCGCGTGGTGTTTGCCGGCGACCTCGACGACTGGCCCTTCCGCGAAGGCGAGGGCCGCTTCGACGCCCGCACCCGCGTGGCCGGCGCGCGCGTGCGCTTCAACCCGGCCTGGCCCGACGCCGAGAACATGAACCTCGACCTCGGCTTCGACGGCCCGGGCATGACGCTCGAAGGCACGGGCGAAATCGCCGGCAACCCGGTCGAGCGCGTGGCCGGCGACATCGCCAGCTTCAAGGACCCGCGCCTGCGCCTGGACATCGTTTCGCCCACCCGCGGCGAACCGCTGCAGGCGCTGATGCTGGCCAGCCCGCTGCGCGAGAAATACGAAACGCACCTGCGCGAGGCTTCGGTGGTGGGCGACGCGCGCGTGGAAGTGCAGCTCGACCTGCCGCTGGTCGCGCGCCTGGGCGGGCGCCGCATCGAGGGCACGCTGGCGCTGTCGAATGCGCGCCNNGGCCGATCCGCGCTGGGACATCCTGTTCACCGACGTCCAGGGCCTGACGCGCTTCAGCGACGGCGGCTTCTACACCGAAGACCTGCAGGTGCAGTTCGAGGGCCAGCCGGCGGTGTTCAACCTGGTCGTCGGCAGCGACACCGACGACCCGGCCCTGGCCGCGCGCGCCAGCCTGCAGGGCGAATTCCCCGCCGAATCGCTGCTGGCCCGGCACGAACCGCTGGCCTGGCTGCGCCCCTACCTGCAGGGCCGCGGCCGCTGGGACATCCAGGTGGACGTGCCGGCGACGGCGCCTGGACAGCCCGCGCCGGCCTCGCGCCTGCGGGTGGAAAGCGACCTGGCCGGCGTCGCCATCACGCTGCCGGCGCCGCTTGCCAAGGCCGCCGACGTCACACTGCCGCTGCGCCTGGACGCGCCGCTGCCGGTGGCCGGCGGCGAAGTGCAGGTGCGCCTGGGCGAACTGCTGCGCCTGCGCGGCCGCGCAGGCGAGGATGGCGCCCTGACCGGCGTCATCCGCATGGGCGAGGGCGGCAACCTGGCGCTGCCCGAGCAGGGCCTGGTGGTGCGCGGTCGCAGCGCCACGCTCGACGCCGCCGGCTGGGTGGGTTTCGCGGCGGGCGGCGAGGGCACCGGCGGCCTGCGCGAAGTGGACCTGCAGGTGGATTCGCTCGACCTGCTGGGCTCGCCCTTCGCCGACACCCGCGTGCGCCTGCTGCGCGAACCGGCACGCACCCGCATCGACCTGGCCGGCCCCGCCGTGGCGGGTGAAATCCTGGTGCCCGCCGAACTGGCGCAGGGCGTGGTGGGCCGCTTCGCGCGCCTGCACTGGCCGGAACGCGAAACGCCCGCGGCCGCCGAGTCGTTTCCCATCGACGACACGCTGGCCACGGCTGGCGAGGCGCTGGCGAACCTGCCGCCGCCTGAATCGGAGGCGCCGGAAGAGGAAGGCCAGGACCCGCGCAAGCTGCCGCCGCTCGATTTCACCGTGGACGACCTGCGGATGGGCGCGTTGGCGCTGGGCAAGGCCGAGCTGAAGGCGCGGCCGGCCTCCGAGGGCCTGCGCGTCGAACATTTCGCCACCCGCGCGCCGGGTTTCGAACTCACCGCCGCGGGCGACTGGATTCGCACCTCGGCGGGGCGTTCGCGCTCGCAGTTCGAGGTGGATTTTTCCGCCGGCGCGCTGGGCGACCTGCTCGGCGCATTCGGCCTGTCGGGCATGGTCGAAGGCGGGCCCACGAAGGGCCGGCTGGACGGCTACTGGTCCGGTTCCCCGGGCGAATTCGCCTTGGCGCGCTTCAACGGCCGCTTCAAGGTGGAAGTGGGCGAGGGCGCGCTGCTGGAAGTCGAGCCGGGCGGCGGCGGGCGCGTGTTGGGCTTGATTTCGCTGGCCGAGATCCCGCGCCGGCTGACGCTGGACTTCAAGGATTTTTTCGCCAAGGGTTTCGGCTTCAACACCATGGGCGGCGAATTCGTGTTCGCCAACGGCCAGGCCAGCACCGACCTGCTGCAGATCAACGGCCCGGCCGCGGAAATCCGCGTCAGCGGCTCCACCGACCTGCGCCGCCAGCGTTACGACCAGCGCATCGAAGTGCTGCCCAAGGCCGGCGGCGTGCTGCCCGCCATCGGCGCGATTGCCGGCGGGCCGGTGGNNTGCAGCAGCCGCTGAAGCAGGCGGCGCGCACGGTCTACCGCGTCACGGGGCCCTGGGCCGAGCCCGAGGTCGAGGTGGTCGAACGCGGCCCACCGCCGGTGGACAATCCCCCGCGCCAGCCTTGAAGCAGGCGGCTTCGGGCCGCATCTGACAAGCTATCCCCTTTCCGCATCGGCACCCCCGGATGACCCAGACCCTGACCCTGGCGCAGTCGCGCCTGCTCGCCCCCGCCGGCCTTGGCCTGGAGGTGCTGGACCAGGCCTTCGGCCGCCTGATGGGCCCGGGCGTGGACTTCGGCGACCTGTATTTCCAGCACAGCCGGCGCGAGAGCTGGATGGTCGAGGACGGCATCGTCAAGGACGGCTCGCACGCGATCGAGCAGGGCGTGGGCGTGCGCGCGGTCAGCGGCGAGAAGACCGGTTTCGCCTATTCCGACGACATCCGCGCCGAGGCGCTGTTGGAATCGGCGGCCGCCGCGCGCGCCATCAGCCGCGACGGCCAGCAGCACCGCGCCGGCCAGCGCATCGTGGTGCCTGGCCGCGAACTGTACGCGCCGCTGGACCCGATCGAAGGCCTGGGCGCCGACGACAAGATCAGCGCGCTGCGCGCCGTGGACCAGTGGCTGCGCGAGGCCGATCCGCGCGTGAAACAGGTCATCGTGAGCCTCTCCGGCGGCGTCGACACCGTGCTGATCGCGCGCAGCGACGGCGTCCTGGCTTCCGACGTGCGGCCGCTGGTGCGCTTCAACGTGCAGGTGATCGTCGAGCAGGACGGCCGCCGCGAGCAGGGTTATGCCGGCGCCGGCGGGCGCTATTCCTACGAGGAGCTGTTCTCCGGCGGTCGCCCGCAGGCGGTGGCGCGCGAAGCGCTGCGCCAGGCGCTGGT
>DNNT01000273.1 GCA_003497545.1 Arenimonas sp.
CCCTGCTGTCGCGGCTGGAGGCCAAGGGTCTGATCGAACGCGCCCCTGGCCCCGACGGCTATGTCTACAGCCCGGTCCAGCGCACCGAGGCCGTCGCCGCCGGCGCCCTGCAGCGGATGATCGACACCTTCTTCGCCGGCTCGGCCGCCAGCGCCGCCACCGCCCTGCTGGGCCTGGGCCAGAAGCTGACGCCGCAAGAGGCCGCCGCCCTCGAACGCATCATCGACGAATCCGTGGAGCGCAAGTCGTGACCTGGGCCCTTCTGCTGTCCCTTTTGGTCAAGTCCAGCCTGATCGCCGGCGCCGGCCTGGCCTACTGGGGCCCGGACCGCCCGCGCCCGATCCTGTGGCTGGCCATCGACGACGGCCGCGGCGCGCGTCTGGTGAACAGCCAGCAGCTCAACGTGGTCAAGCCGCTGGCCAGCCGCGGCACCGAGCGCGGCCTGAGCTTCGGCCTGCCCTCGGGCACGGCGGTGGAGCAGGCCGCGGTGCAGACCATCTGGGCGCAGAACCCGGCGCCCATGCAGCCCCTGACCGAACGCTACGGCAACCAGACCCAGCTGCTGGGCCGGCTCTACCGCGCCGAGGGAGGCGCCGGTTGGACCGCCGACTGGGTGCTCAGCCGCGCCGGCAACGAACTCTCGCGCTGGTCCTTCACCGACCCCAGCCCGCAGCGCGCCATCGCCTCGGGCGCGGACGGCGCCGCCGACGCCATCGCCCGCCTGGACGCGGTGGCGGCCAACGTGGGCGAACCCACCCGCCAGGTCGTGCGCGTCGCCGGCCTCGGCGGCAGCGACGACTTCCTGCGCGCCATGGGCTACCTGCAGACCCTGCCGGTGGTGCGCGAACTGGTGGTGCTCGAAGCCACGCCCGACAGCCTGCGCCTGCAGTTGGACCTGGCCGTCGGCGCCGAGGCCTTCGCGAACTTCATCGCCGCGGGCGACACCCTGTCCGCCGACCCGGCCAGCCCGGCCGAGACCACGCCCACGTTCCGCCTGCGATGAACCTGCGCCACCTGCCCAACGCCATCACCGGGCTGCGCCTGGCGATGGCGCCAGTGCTGTTTTGGCTGCTGTGGGCCGGCTTCTACCTCGAAGCGCTGTGGGTGGCGGCCGTCGCCGGCGCCAGCGACGCCGTGGACGGGGTGATCGCCAAGCGCTTCGGCTGGCAGTCGCGCCTGGGCAGCCTGCTCGACCCCATCGCCGACAAGCTGCTGCTGGGCGCCGCCATGGCCGGCCTGTGGCTGGCGCAGGCGCTGCCGGCCTGGCTGGTGGGCCTGGTGCTGGCGCGCGACCTGGTCATCGTGGCCGGCGCCGCCGCCTGGTGGCGCCTGGCCGGGCCCTTCAGCGGCCAGCCCAGCGTGCTGAGCAAGGTCACCACGGGCGCGCAGATCGCGCTGGTGCTGGTTTGCCTGGTGGACCTGGCCGGCTGGGAGATCCCGCTGCGCTGGCGCATCGAGGGCCTGCTGGCCGTGGCCCTGCTCACCGCGCTCAGTGGCGTGGACTACGTGATTCGTTATGGTGTGCGTGCCTGGCGCCACCCGAGGACCCCCGCCGAATGAATGCCACCGTCGATCCCTTCAGCGACCGCCGCCGCTGGCAGTGGCTGGCCCTGGCCGCCGGTGTCGGCGTGCTGGTGTGGCTGCTGGGCCCGGTGCTCACGCCCTTCGTCATTTCCGCGCTGCTGGCCTGGCTGGGCGACCCGCTGGTGCGCCGCATCGAGCGCAGCGGGCGTTCGCGCAACACCGGCGTGGTGCTGGTGTTCGGGCTGATGAGCCTGGTGCTGGTGCTGGGCGTGCTGCTGCTGGTGCCGCTGATCGAAAACCAGGTCTCGAAGTTCATCGACTGGCTGCCGCGTTTCGGGCAGTGGCTCACCGGGACTGCGGTGCCCTGGGCCGAGCAGCGCTTCAACGTGGACCTGGCGGGTTACGTGGACCCGAGCCAGCTGATCGAGCTGCTGAAGGTGCACTGGCAGCAGGCGGGCGGCATCGCCGCCACGGTGTTCGGCGAGGTGTCGAAGTCGGGCCTGGCCATCCTGGGCTGGCTGGCGAACCTGGCGCTGATCCCGGTGGTCACCTTCTACTTCATGCGCGACGGCTGGGGCATGCTCGAGAAGGTGCGCGTGATGCTGCCGCGGCCGATCGAGCCGGTGGTGAGCCAACTCACGCGCGAGTCGGACGAGGTGCTGGGCGGCTTCATCCGCGGCCAGCTGAGCGTGATGATTTCGCTGGGCGCCATTTACGCCGTCGGCCTGACGGCGGTGGGCGTGGACCTGGGCATTCTGATCGGCCTGGTGGCGGGGCTGGTGAGCTTCGTGCCTTACCTGGGCGCCATCGTCGGCCTGGGCGCGGCGGTGATCGCCACGCTGGTGCAACACGGTGATTTGATGCATCTGGCGCTGGTGCTGGGCGTGTTCGGCCTGGGCCAGCTGCTGGANNGCCGGTGGCGGCGGTGGCGGTGGTGGTGGGGCGTTACGCCTACGAGCGCTACACGCACAGCCGCCTCTACGGCGCCGACGACGAAGTGGTGCCGGCCGACGTGGCCGCCGCCGTGGCGAAGGTGCCCGTGGGCAGCGAGGGCGACGAATTCGCGGCGCCGCCGGCCGAGGGTTCGCAGGGACCGACGCCGAAGCCGTGAGCACGCCGCAACTGCCGCTGTCCCTGCGCGCGCCGCCGGACCAGCGACTCGACGCCTTCCTCGGCCAGCCCGTCGTGCGCGACGCGGTGCGTGCCGCCGCGCGCGGCGAATCGCGCGACTGGCTGTTCCTGGCCGGGCACGCGGGCAGCGGCAAGAGCCACCTGTTGCTGGCCGCCTGCGCCGAAGCCGCGTCGGCGGGACGGCGCGCGGCCTACCTGCCGCTGCCGGCGTTCGCGGGCCGGCTGGGCGAGGCGCTGGCGCAGCAGGAAGGGTTCGACCTGGTGTGCCTGGACGGCCTGGACGCGATTGCCGGCAACGCGGCCGACGAAGAAGCGCTGTTCCACTTCCACAACCGCGCCCGCGCCGGCGACGGCGTGGTGCTCTACGCCGCGCGCGGCAACCCGGCGGCGCTGGGCATCGCGCTACCCGACCTGGTGACGCGCCTGGGCCAGTGCGTGCGGCTCACGCTGGAACCGCTGGATGAAGCCGGCCGCC
>DNNT01000069.1 GCA_003497545.1 Arenimonas sp.
CTCCCCTCAGGGGGAGCCAACATACGAAATGAGGGGCAGGATGCCCCTCGTGTTCGCGCCCAGGATGGGCGAAGCTGGTGAAGGTCTGATCTGTTTGACAGATCGGGTTAACACAAGCTACACTTTCTTGCTCGGTGGACCATTCCTTGGTCCGCCGAGTTTGTTTTCCACGGGAAGCAGGGCCCCAGGCCCCTGGTTCCGACGCTCTTTACCGTAACAAGGACATCGCCATGGCGGACCAGAAGATCCGGATTCGGCTCAAGGCCTACGATCATCGTCTGATTGATCGTTCGGCTTCCGAAATCGTGGAGACGGCCAAGCGGACCGGCGCGCANNGCGCGGCCCGATCCCGCTGCCGACCAAGATCGAACGCTACACCGTGCTGGTGTCGCCGCACGTCGACAAGGACGCGCGCGACCAGTACGAGACCCGCACCCACAAGCGTGTGCTGGACATCGTTGACCCCAATGACAAGACCGTCGATGCGCTCATGAAGCTTGAGCTCGCGGCTGGCGTCGATGTCCAGATCAAGCTGACCTGAGGCAACCGCCATGACGACCAAAAACATTGGAATCGTGGGCCGCAAGGCGGGCATGAGCCGCATGTTCACCGAGGATGGCCGCTCCATCCCCGTGACCGTGATCGAAGCCAGCCCGAACCGCATCACCCAGATCAAGACCACCGAGACCGACGGCTACACTGCCGTGCAGGTCACCGCAGGCGCCAAGCGTGCTGCGCTGGTGAACAAGCCCCTTTCTGGCCACTTCGCCAAGGCGAAGGTCGAGGCCGGTCGCGGCCTTTGGGAGTTCCGCATCGAAGACAAGGACGCGGGCAACTTCCAGGTGGGCGGCGAAATCAAGGCCGACATCTTCGAGGTTGGCCAGCTGGTTGACGTTGCCGGCATCACCAAGGGCAAGGGCTTCCAGGGCACCATCAAGCGCCACAACTTCAAGATGGGCGACGCTACCCACGGTAACTCGCTGTCGCATCGTTCGCCGGGTTCCATCGGCCAGCGCCAGACTCCGGGCCGCGTTTTCCCGGGCAAGAAGATGGCAGGCCACATGGGCGCCGAGCGCCAGAGCATGCAGAACCTGGAAGTGGTCAAGGTCGACGCCGAGCGTGGCCTGATCGCGGTCAAGGGTTCCGTTCCCGGTGCGCCGGGCGGCGACGTCGTCGTCCGTCCCGCGAGCAAAGGTTGAGGAGTTAGATAATGGAACTCGCCGTCATTGGAAGCGGTAAGGCGCTGTCGGTTTCCGACGCCGTCTTCGGCCGCGAATTCAGCGAGGACCTGGTGCATCAGGTGGTGGTTGCTTTCCGCAACGCCGGCCGTGCAGGCACCAAGGCCCAGCTGACCCGCTCGGAAGTCTCCGGCACGACCAAGAAGTTCAAGAAGCAGAAGGGCGGCGGCGCGCGTCACGGCGACTACCGCGCCCCGATCTTCATCGGCGGTGGCGTGTCGTTTGCAGCCAAGCCGCGTAGCTTCGCGCAGAAGGTCAACCGGAAGATGTATCGCGCCGCTATCTGCGCGATCATCTCCGAGCTCAATCGTCAGGACCGCCTGAAGATCGTCGACAGCTTTGATGTCGCCGAGCCGAAGACCAAGGCCCTGATCGCCAAGTTGAACGAGATGGGCGTTGCCCGTCCGCTGATCGTCACCGAGAACGGCACCGAAGCCCTGTTCCTGGCCGCCCGCAACCTGCCGTACGTGCAGGTCCGCGACGTCCAGGGCTTGGATCCTGTCGCCCTGGTCGGTGCCGAGAACGTGATCATGACCGCCGAAGCGGTCAAGAAGGTCGAGGAGTGGCTGGCATGAACATCAACATCCTCTCCGTGATCCGCGCCCCGCGCGTGTCCGAAAAGACTGCGCGCCTGCAGGAGCAGAGCAACCAGTACGTCTTCGAAGTGGCGCAGACCGCGACCAAGGCCGACGTCAAGTCCGCCATCGAGTCGCTGTTCAACGTCAAGGTCGAAGCGGTCAACGTGGTGAACGTGAAGGGCAAAGCCAAGGCCTTCCGTAACCGTGCCGGCCGCCGCGGCGACTGGCGCAAAGCATACGTTCGCCTGGCCGATGGCCAGACGATCGACGTGATGGCCAAGGCCTGAGGTAGGAACCCATGGCACTACAGACTTTCAAGCCGACCTCGCCTGGCCGCCGCGCCATGGTGCGCGTATCCACCGCCGGCCTCCACAAGGGCGGCCCGCTGGAATCGCTGGTCGAAAAGAAGAGCAAGACCGGTGGCCGTAACAACTACGGTCGCATCACCACTCGCCACATCGGCGGTGGCCACAAGCAGCATTACCGCATCATCGACTTCAAGCGCGACAAGGAGGGCATCCCGGCCCGCGTTGAGCGTCTTGAGTACGATCCGAACCGCACCGCGCACATCGCGCTGCTGTGCTATGCCGACGGCGAGCGCCGCTACATCATCGCTCCCAAGGGCCTGGCCCAGGGCGACCAGGTGATCGCGGGCAAGGATGCGCCGATCAAGACCGGCAACAGCCTGCCGCTGCGCAACATGCCGGTCGGTTCGACCGTGCATTGCGTCGAAATGAAGCCGGGCAAGGGCGCCCAGCTGGCCCGCGCCGCTGGCGCCGGCGCCCAGCTGATCTCCCGCGACGGCGGTTACGCCACGCTGCGCCTCCGCTCCGGCGAGATGCGCAAGGTCCCGGCCGACTGCCGCGCGACCATTGGCGAGGTCGGCAACGTCGAGCACAACCTCGAGAAGCTGGGCAAGGCTGGTGCGGCTCGCTGGCGCGGCGTCAAGCCGACCGTGCGCGGCGCGGCCATGAACCCGGTCGACCATCCGCACGGCGGTGGTGAGGCCAAGGCTGGCCAGGGCAACCCGCACCCGGTGTCCCCGTGGGGTACCCCGGCGAAGGGTTACAAGACGCGCAAGAACAAGCGCACCCAGAAGTTCATCGTGCGCGATCGTAGGGGTTGATAGGCCATGGCACGTTCTCTTAAGAAAGGTCCCTTCATCGACCACCACCTCGTCAAGAAGGTGGAGGCCGCCCAGGGCAGCAGCAAGAAGCCGATCAAGACCTGGTCGCGTCGTTCCATGATCTCGCCGGAAATGGTCGGGCTCACCATCGCCATCCACAATGGCAAGGTGCACATCCCGGTCCTCGTGAACGAGAACATGGTTGGCCACAAGCTCGGCGAGTTCGCCCTGACCCGTACCTTCAAGGGTCACGGCGGCGACAAGAAGTCGGGCAAGTAAGGGGATATGACTATGGAAGCCAAAGCCATTCTCCGTACCGCCCGGATTTCGCCGCAGAAGGCCCGCCTGGTCGCCGACCAGGTCCGTGGCATGCAGGCCTCCCGCGCCTACGAGCTGCTGCAGTTCTCCGACAAGAAGGCCGCCCACATGATCGGTAAGGTCCTGTGGAGCGCCATCTCGAACGCCGAAAACAACCTCGGCGCTGACATCGACGAGCTCAAGGTCTCGACCATCATGGTCGACGAGGGTCCCGTCCTGAAGCGCTTCATGGCCCGCGCCAAGGGCCGCGGCACCCGCATCCTCAAGCGCACCAGCCACATCACCGTGGTTGTGGGCTCGGGCAAGTAAGGCAGGGACGACGAATATGGGTCACAAAGTTCATCCGACCGGAATCCGCCTGGGCATCGCCAAGGATTGGAATTCCAAGTGGTTCGCCAACAAGCGCGACTACGCCCAGTACCTCACCTCGGATCTCAAGGTCCGCGAGATGCTGCGCAAGAAGCTGGCCGCGGCCGGCATCAGCAAGATCCTGATCGAGCGCCCGGCCAACAACGCCCGCGTGACGATCCACACCGCCCGTCCGGGCGTGGTGATCGGCAAGCGCGGTGAGGACATCGAGAAGCTGCGCAAGGAAGTCTCGGATATCATGGGCGTCCCGGCGCACATCAATGTCTCCGAAGTCCGCAAGCCCGAACTGGACGCCCAGCTGGTGGCCGAGTCGATCGCGCAGCAGCTTGAGCGTCGCATCATGTTCCGCCGCGCCATGAAGCGCGCCGTCGGCAACTCGATGCGCCTTGGCGCCCTGGGCATCAAGGTCAACGTCGCCGGCCGCCTCAATGGCGCCGAGATCGCGCGTTCGGAGTGGTACCGCGAGGGCCGCGTGCCCCTGCACACTCTGCGCGCCGACATTGACTACGGTTTCGCCGAAGCCTCGACCACGTACGGCATCATTGGCGTGAAGGTCTGGGTCTACAAGGGCGAAGTGTTTGACTTCAGCCAGGTCGGCCAGGAAAAGGTGGAAGAGCGCACCGAGCGCCCGTCCCGTCCGGCGAAGGAAGCGAGGTAATCCGCCATGCTGCAACCCAAGCGAACCAAGTACCGCAAGGTCTTCAAGGGCCGCAACGACGGCCTTAGCTGGAACGGCTCGGCCGTCAGCTTCGGCGAGTTCGGCCTCAAGGCCACCTCGCACGGCCAGCTGACCGCGCGCCAGATCGAGGCGGCCCGCCGCTCGATCAGCCGTTACGTCAAGCGTGGCGGCAAGATGTGGATCCGCGTGTTTCCGGACAAGCCGATCACCAAGAAGCCGATCGAAGTGCGAATGGGCGCCGGTAAGGGCAACGTCGAGTACTGGGTGGCCCAGATCGCCCCCGGTCGGATGATCTACGAGATCGAGGGCGTGGACGAGGCGACGGCTCGCGAGGCTTTCCGCCTGGCTGCCGCCAAGCTCTCGGTCACCACCACTTTCGTGACCCGGACGGTGCGCTGATATGGAACTCAAGGAACTGCGTAACAAGTCGGCGGCCGAGCTGAAGGCCCATCTGCTGGACCTGCACAAGGAACAGTTCGCCCTGCGCATGCAGAAGGCGACTGGCCAGCTGAGCCAGCCCCACAACATCAAGCGGGTCCGTCGCGAAATCGCGCAGACGATGACCCTGCTGACCGACAAGAAGTAAGGGCGAGCTATGAGCGATAATGCCAACCAGCTGCGCACGGTCGAAGGCCGCGTCGTCAGCAACAAGATGAACAAGACCGTCACCGTGCTCGTCGAGCGCCAGGTCAAGCATGCGCTGTACGGCAAGTACATCCGCCGCTCGACCAAGCTGCACGCGCACGACGAGGACAACGCCTGCAACGAAGGCGACGTTGTCCGCGTCACCGAGTGCCGCCCGCTTTCCAAGACCAAGAACTGGCGCGTGGTGGAAGTCATCACGCGAGCCGGTAAGTAAGGAGGCCCGGAAATGATCCAGGTACAGAGCTACCTCGAGGCCGCCGACAACTCCGGCGCCAAGGAAATGATGTGCATCAAGGTGCTCGGCGGCTCCAAGCGCCGCTACGCGCACATTGGCGACATCATCAAGGTCACCGTCAAGGACGCGATCCCGCGTGGCAAGGTCAAGAAGGGCGAGGTCTACGACGCCGTCGTGGTCCGTACCCGTTCGGGCGTCCGCCGTGCCG
Source organism: Arenimonas sp. (assembly GCA_003497545.1). GTDB lineage: Bacteria > Pseudomonadota > Gammaproteobacteria > Xanthomonadales > Xanthomonadaceae > Arenimonas. The sequence continues at coordinate 5,397 of DNNT01000069.1, forward strand.
ATGGCTCGCTGATCCGCTTCGATGGCAACGCCGCCGTCCTGCTCAACAACAAGCAGGAGCCGATTGGCACCCGCATCTTCGGGCCCGTGACCCGTGAGCTTCGTTCCGAGAAGTTCATGAAGATCGTGTCGCTCGCTCCCGAAGTGATCTGAGGGAAGGAACAGACATGAACCGTATTCGCAAGGGCGACCAGGTGATCGTGATCGCCGGCGCCGACAAGGGCAAGAAGGGTGAGGTTGTTCGCGTCGCTGGCGACAAGGTCGTCGTGCAGAACGTCAACATCATCAAGCGCCACACCAAGCCGAATCCGCAGGCGAACATCGCCGGCGGCATCGTCGAGCGCGAGGCGCCGCTCCACATTTCCAACGTGATGCTGTTCAACCAGGCCTCGGGCAAGGGTGAGCGCATTGGTTTCAAGGTGCTCGAGGATGGACGCAAAGTGCGTGTGTTCCGCTCGAGCGGTGAGGCGGTTGACGCCTAAGGAATGATGCCATGACCCGGCTTGAGAAGATTTACAAGGAAGAGGTTCTGCCGAAGCTCATCGAGCGCTTCGGTTACAAGAACGTGATGGAAGTTCCCCGCATCACCAAGATCACGCTGAACATGGGCGTGGGCGAGGCCGTGGGCAACAAGAAGATCCTGGAAAATGCCGTCGCCGACATGACCAAGATCGCCGGCCAGAAGCCCATCACCACCAACGCGCGCGTTTCGGTGGCGAGCTTCAAGATTCGTGACGGCTGGCCGATCGGCTGCAAGGTCACCCTGCGCCGCGCCAAGATGTACGAGTTCCTGGATCGCCTGATCAACGTCTCGCTGCCGCGCGTCCGTGACTTCCGCGGCGTGTCGGGCCGCTCCTTCGACGGCCGTGGCAACTACAACATGGGCGTCAAGGAACAGATCATCTTCCCGGAGATCGATTTCGACGCCGTCGACGCCATGCGTGGCATGGACATCGCCATCACCACGACGGCGAAGACCAACGAGGAAGCCAAGGCGCTGCTCGAGGCCTTCAACTTCCCGTTCCGCAACTGATCCGAGGATTACCGAGATGGCCAAGACTTCGATGGTGAACCGCGACATCAAGCGCAAGAAGCTTGTCGCGAAGCACGCCACCAAGCGCGCGGAACTGAAGAAGATCATCAGCAGCACCACCGCCTCCTACGAGGAGAAGATGGATGCCGCCACCAAGCTGCAGAAGCTGCCGCGCGACTCGAGCCCGAGCCGCGTGCGCAACCGCTGCGAACTGACCGGCGGCTCGCGCGGCGTGTACAGCAAGTTCGGCCTCGGCCGCAACAAGCTGCGCGAAGCCACCATGCGTGGCGACGTGCCGGGCCTGCGCAAGGCCAGCTGGTAATCGCCGGCCCCCTCCGGGGGGCTTGCGGATATCGGTGCTCCCACACCTAGGAACAAGGTAAGCAAAAATGAGCATGACTGATCCCATTGCCGACATGCTGGTGCGCATCAAGAATGCGCTCGCCGTCGGCAAGCCGCAGGTTTCCATGCCTGCCTCCAAGATGAAGCTGGCCATCGCCAACGTGCTGAAGTCCGAGGGTTACATCGGCGACTTCCGCGTGAACGGCGAGGGTGCCAAGGCCAAGCTCGAGATCTCCCTGAAGTACTACGAAGGCAAGCCGGTGATCGAGCGCCTCGAGCGCGTCTCCCGTTCGGGCCTGCGCCAGTACAAGGGCAAGAGCGATCTCCCGAAGGTGCTCGCCGGTCTCGGCGTCGCCATCATTTCCACCTCCCAGGGTCTGATGACCGATCGCCAGGCCCGCGCTGCGGGCGTGGGCGGCGAAGTCATCTGCCTCGTGGCCTAAGGAGGACTGACCCATGTCCCGCGTTGCCAAGAAGCCGATTTCCCTGCCTAAGGGCGTCGAGTTCAACGTTTCCAACGACCAGGTCNNGGGCCCGAAGGGTTCCCTGAGCCTGGCCAAGCCGGCCGGCGTCGAGTTCAAGGTCGAGAACGGCGTGCTACAGCTGTCCGCCGTCGAAGCCGCCAACATCCCGATGGCCGGCACCGCCCGCGCTATCCTGGCCAACATGGTCACCGGCGTGGCGGAAGGTTTCACCCGCAAGCTCGAGCTGGTCGGCGTCGGTTATCGCGCCGCCATGCAGGGCAAGGACCTGAACCTCAGCCTGGGCTTCTCGCACCCGGTCGTGTTCGTGGCGCCCGAGGGCATCACCCTCGCCACCCCGACCCAGACCGAGATCCTGGTCACCGGCGCCGACAAGCAGCTGGTGGGTGAGGTCGCGGCCAAGATCCGCGCCTACCGCAAGCCTGAGCCGTACAAGGGCAAGGGCATCCGCTACTCCGGCGAAAAGATCATCATGAAGGAAGCCAAGAAGGCCTAATCGGGCTCTTCAGCTTCCCAAAGGTAAAAGACCATGGAAAAGAACACCGCCCGTCTCCGTCGCGCCAAGACCACCCGCGCGCACATCCGCAAGCTCGGTGTCGCCCGCCTGTCGGTGCTGCGCTCGGGCCAGCACATCTACGCCCAGCTGTTCACGGCCGATGGCTCCAAGGTGCTGGCTTCGGCCTCCACCGTGCAGGCCGACGTCAAGGAAGGCCTCAAGGGCAGCAAGAACATCGAGGCTGCCGCCAAGGTCGGCCGCACCATCGCCGCCAAGGCGCTGGCCGCGGGCATCGACAAGGTCGCCTTCGACCGTTCGGGCTACCGCTACCATGGCCGCATCAAGGCTCTGGCCGACGCCGCCCGCGAGGGTGGCCTGCAGTTCTAAGCCCACGGGCTTGAGTTCCAAGATCCAACCACAACCATAAGCGGCCAAGTGCCGTAAGCAACCTCAGGAATCCACATGAGCAGCAACGAGCGCGATCGCAATCGCGGCGAAAGCGACGACGGCTTCATCGAGAAGCTGGTCGCCGTTAACCGCGTGTCCAAGACCGTCAAGGGCGGTCGTCAGTTCACCTTCACCGCACTGACCGTTGTTGGCGACGGTGCCGGCAAGGTCGGTTTCGGTTACGGCAAGGCCCGCGAGGTCCCGGTGGCCATCCAGAAGTCCATGGAGTACGCCCGCAAGGCGATGGTCTCCGTTGACCTGGACAACGGCACCCTGTTCCACCCGGTCAAGGCCAACCACGGCGCTGCCCGCGTGTACATGCAGCCGGCTTCCGAGGGTACCGGCGTGATCGCCGGTGGCGCCATGCGCGCCGTGCTCGAGGCCGTGGGCGTGAAGAACGTGCTGGCCAAGGCCGTCGGTTCCCGCAACCCGATCAACCTGGTGCGCGCCACCGTGAAGGGCCTGGCTGCCACCCAGTCGCCGGCCCGCATCGCCGCCAAGCGTGGCAAGAAGCTTGAGGAGATCCTCAATGGCTGAGAAGACCGTCAAAGTCCGCCTGGTCAAGGGCCTGCGCGGCTGCCAGGAGCGCCACCGCGTGTCGGTCCGCGCCCTGGGCCTGAACAAGGTAAATGACGTCCGCGAGCTCAAGGACTCCCCGTCCGTCCGCGGCCTGATCAACCAAGTGCATTACCTGGTGCGCGTCGAGTCCTGAGCGCACCGCGGAGAACCCATATGAAGCTCAATTCTCTCAAGCCCGCCGACGGCGCCCGCAAGGATCGCGTCCGCGTTGGTCGTGGTATCGGCTCCGGCCTCGGCAAGACCGCCGGCCGCGGCCACAAGGGTTCCTTTGCCCGCGCCGGCAAGGGCAAGATCAAGGCCGGCTTCGAAGGCGGCCAGATGCCCATGCAGCGCCGCCTGCCGAAGATCGGCTTCCGCTCCAAGCTGAAGAACGATACGGCCGAAGTGCTGCTGTATCAGCTGGACAAGCTCGAGGCCGGCGAGATCGACTTCGCCGCCCTGCGCGAGGCCAAGCTGGTTCCGGCCACCGCCAAGCAGGCCAAGATCGTCAAGAAGGGCGAACTGAGCAAGAAGTTCGTGCTCAAGGGCGTGCTGGCCACTGCCGGCGCCAAGGCCGCCATCGAGGCTGCCGGCGGCAGCGTCGCGGAGTAAAGCCTTGGCCCAGTCCTCTTCCGCAGCAGCTGCCCTCGGCGGGCTCGGCAAGTTCACCGAGCTCCGCCAGCGCCTGGTCTTCGTGATCCTGGCCCTGATCGTATACCGCATCGGCAGTTACATCCCGGTGCCGGGCATCGATCCGGAAGCCATGCTGCGGCTGATGGAACAGCAGGAAGGCACCATCGTGGACATGTTCAACATGTTCTCCGGTGGTGCCCTCAACCGCTTCAGCCTGTTCGCGCTGAACGTCATTCCTTACATCTCCGCCTCCATCATCGTGCAGCTCATGGGCCAGATCTACGAGCCCTGGAAGCAGATGAAGAAGGAAGGCGAGAGCGGCCGCCGCAAGCTTACCCAGTACTCCCGCGTTGGCGCGGTGTTCCTGGCGATCGTGCAGGCCGGCAGCATCGCCTCGATGCTGCAGGGGCAGGGTGGCGTGGTCTATGCGCCGGGCCCGGGCTTCATCCTCACCGCCGTGGTTTCGCTCACCGCTGGCACGATCTTCCTGATGTGGCTGGGTGAGCAGATCACCGAGCGCGGCATCGGCAACGGCATTTCGCTGATCATCTTCGCCGGCATCGTGGCCAGCTTGCCGGGTGCCATCATCGGTACCTTCCAGCAGGTCGCGAACGGCGAAATTAGTGGTTTTGCCGTGGTCGCAATTCTCGCGCTGGTGCTGGGTGTCACCTACTTCGTGGTATTCATGGAGCGCGGCCAGCGCCGCATCACCGTGAACTACGCCCGTCGCCAGGGGGGCCGCCAGGCCTACATGAACCAGAGCTCGCACCTGCCGCTCAAGCTGAACATGGCGGGCGTGATCCCGGCGATCTTCGCCTCCAGCCTGATCATGTTCCCGGCCACCATGGTGCAATGGTTCGGCCAGGGCACCGGCCCGACCGGCGAAGGCTGGAAGGACCAGCTGAACCTGTTCCTGCAGAACCTGAGCCAGGCCCTGGCCCCGAGCGAGCCGCTGCACATGCTGCTCTACGGCGGCATGATCATCGGCTTCGCCTGCTTCTACACCGCGCTGGTTTTCAATTCGCAGGAAACCGCGGATAATCTCAAAAAGTCCGGCGCCCTGGTGCCGGGCATCCGGCCGGGCAAGGCCACCGCCGACTACATCGACGGCGTCCTGACCCGCCTGACCCTCATCGGCTCGCTCTACCTGGTGCTCGTGTGCTTGCTGCCCGAGGTCATCCGGTCGTTCTGGTCGGTCCCGTTCTACTTCGGCGGCACCTCGCTGCTGATCGTGGTCGTGGTGGTGATGGATTTCACCGCCCAGATCCAGGCTCACCTGATGTCCCATCAGTACGAGAGCCTGATGAAGAAGGCCAATTTGAAGGGTGGTTCCCGCGGCGGCCTCGCCCGCAGCTGAGAACCACGCACAATGGGCGGTCCGCGCGGCAGCTTGGCGCGCGGATGAGCCGGCACCCGTCCCTGCGCTGGAGTAGCGCGGGGCGTCCGACCCGGGAAGGGGAGGGCAGGCGCCAGTTCGTCGCCGGAGCATGGGCACACTCCCCATGCCGGGTTCCCCGGGTCCCAGGATCCGGGGGGCTACAATAGAACCCCAAGCTGCTGTATACTTTCCGATTCACTGCGCTCAATTTAGTTTTGGAGAACGCCTGATGGCGCGCATTGCGGGTGTCAACCTGCCTGTCCAGAAGCATGTCTGGGTGGGCCTGCAGAGTATCTTTGGCATCGGCCGTACCCGGTCGAAGCTTGTTTGTGAGGCGGCTGGCGTGGCTCCGGCCACGAAGATCCGCGACCTGTCTGAGCCGGAAATCGAGCGCATCCGCGCCGAGGTGGCCAAGTACACGGTCGAGGGCGACCTGCGCCGTGAAGTGGGCATGTCGATCAAGCGCCTGATGGACTTGGGCTGCTACCGCGGCCTGCGTCATCGTCGTGGTCTGCCGGCTCGCGGTCAGCGTACCAAGACCAACGCGCGTACCCGTAAGGGCCCGCGTAAGCCGATCCGCAAGTAATCGCATTCGCGCATCGACAGGAATCTAGTCATGGCAAAACCTGCTGCTCGTACTCGTAAGAAAGTCAAAAAGACGGTGGTTGATGGCATCGCCCACATCCACGCGTCTTTCAACAACACCATCGTGACCATCACCGATCGTCAGGGCAATGCGTTGTCCTGGGCTACTTCGGGTGGTTCCGGTTTCCGCGGCTCGCGTAAGAGCACTCCGTTCGCTGCCCAGATCGCTGCAGAGCGCGCTGGTCAGGCTGCGCTGGAGTACGGCCTGAAGAACCTCGACGTCAACGTCAAGGGCCCAGGTCCGGGTCGGGAGTCCGCCGTGCGTGCTTTGAACGCATGTGGTTATAAAATCGCCAGCATCACCGACGTGACGCCAATCCCGCACAACGGGTGCCGTCCGCCGAAGAAGCGCCGCGTGTAATCAGGAGACAGTGAAGAATGGCTCGTTATATTGGTCCCAAGTGCAAACTGTCTCGTCGTGAAGGCACCGATCTCTTCCTGAAGAGTGGTGCGCGCGCGCTCGAATCCAAGTGCAATATCGAAACCCCGCCGGGTGTTCACGGTCAGCGTCGCGGACGTCTGTCCGATTACGGCACCCAGCTGCGTGAAAAGCAGA
>DNNT01000106.1:0-2364 GCA_003497545.1 Arenimonas sp.
ACCAGCACCGCCAGCGCGATCTCGAACGCGCGCGCCGGTTCCACCTGCCACCAGGCCCAGAACACCAGGCCGGCGGCGATGAACAGCGCCACCACGAAACGCATCGCCACCGCGTCGGCGAAACGCGCCAGCCGCGGGCGCTGCGCCTGCGCCTGTTCGACCGCGCGGGTGAGCTGCGACAGGCGCGTATCGCTGCCGGTACGGGTGACGCGCAGGCGCGCGGCCGATTCGCGGCAGGTGCTGCCGGCGTAGAGCAGGTCGCCCGCGGCCTTGGGTACGGGCACCGATTCGCCGGTGAGCAGGGATTCGTCCATGGCCGCGGCGCGGTCGAGCAGCTCGCCGTCGGCAGGCACGGTGTCGCCGGCGGCCACCTGCACCACGTCGCCCGCGGCGAGCGCGGTGACGGGCACCTGTTCGCGGCCGGCAACGGTTTCGCGCCAGGCCAGGGCGGGCTGGGCGCGCGCCAGCGTGTCGAGCTGGGCGCTGGCCTGGCGGCGCGCCATGCGTTCCAGGAAACGCGCGGCCAGCAGGAACAGCACGAACATCACCGCCGCGTCGAACCAGACGTGGGCGCCGCCGCGCAGCGTTTCCACCAGGCTGGCGAAGTAGGCCAGCAGTACCGACGTGGCCACCAGCGTGTCCATGCCCGGGCGGCGGTGGCGCAGCTCGGCCACCATGCCGGTCAGGAAGGGCCAGCCGGAGAAGAACACCACCGGCGTCGAGACCAGGAAGGTGATCCAGCGGAAGAAATCGCGCGTCGCCGGCGCCATTTCGTTGGCGGTGTCGAGGTACAGCGCCTCGGCGAACATCATGGCTTGCGTGGCGCCCAGCGCGGCCACGCCCAGGCGGGCGATCAGGCGGTTGCGCTCGCGCCGGCGCTCGCGTTCGGCGGCCTCGCCCTGGGCCAGGTGCGGGCGGTAGCCCAGCGCGGCCAGGCGCGAAAGCACGTTCGAGAGCGGGGTGGCGTCGGGGTTCCAGCCGATGCGCACGCGGCCGGTGACGGCGTTGGCGCCGACGTCGCAGACGCCGGGTTCGCGCCGCAGCGCGTGGTCGATCAACCAGGCGCAGGCGGCGCAGCGCATGCCTTCCACCACCACGGTGATCTCGCGGCCTTCGGGCGTGGCTACGGCGTGGCCGGACTGCACGTCGCCGCGGTCCCAGGCGCTGTAGTCGCCGGGCGCGATGTCCACGCGCGCGCCGTCGGCCTGGCGCAGGGTGTAGTAATCGGCCAGGCCGGCGTCGCGGATCCAGTTGGCGGCGGCGCCGCAGCCGGTGCAGCAGACCAGGCGGTCCTGGTCGCCGATGCGCACCTTCACCGGGTCGGCGGGCAGGGCTTCACCACAGTGGAAACAGCGCAGGTCCAACGCGCGGTTCACGGCGTGGTGACCGCCGGCTCCAGGCGCAGTTCGGTGTCACCGGGCTGGTAGCGGCCCACCAGGCGCCAGCTGCCGTCGGCGGCCAGCAAGCGCACGTGCCAGCCATGCGGCGCGGCGATGGATTCGCCGGCGCGCCAGCCGCCCGGGTCGGGCGACAGCACGATCTGGCGGTCGAGCGAGGATTCGATCGGGTGCACCAGCTGCAGTACCGGCGCCACCGGGCCGGCGGACTGGTCGAGCNNCCAGCGCCGACTCCGGGCCCACCGAAAGCGTGGCGGCCAGGCCGCGCGCGGCGGCGGTTTCGTCGGCTTCGATGGAGGCCACCTGCACCTGGGCGGTGCGGCGCACCTTGTCCGGGTTGGCGTCGGTGGCGCTGTCGCCCATGGCCACGGCCAGGGTCCAGAAGCCGGCGACCACGGTGGCCGCGGGGATGCCCAGCACCAGCCAGGCCACGGGGTTGCCGAAACGGCTGCGTTTGCCTTCGCCGTCCATCAGAAGGGCCCGAAGAAGCGGGTTTCTTCGGTTTCGCTCACGCCCTCGGCGTCGGATTCGACTACGAAGTCCACGTCCACGCGGCCCTTGGCCAGGCCGGCCGGCGCGCGCAGGGTGACCGGCACGGTCAGCACTTCCTCGGCGGCCGCGGCGTGCACGGCGTCGGCTTCCACCAGCGTGATGCCCTCGGGGCCGACCACGCGGATGCGGAAGTTGCGCGCCTGCGTGTCCTTGTTGACGATGCGCAGCGTGTAGCCGTTTTCGATGCTGCCGTCGGCCGCGGTCCGGTAGAGCGCATTGCGGTCGCGCATGACGTCGACGATCAGCGGGCTGCGCTGCAGGATGCCCACGGCGGTGCCGATGGCCAGCGCGCACAGCAGGGTGGCATAAACCAGCACGCGCGGGCGGATGACCTTGTTGGGCTTGCCCTCGACCGCGTTCTGGGTGGTGTAGCGAACCAGGCCACGCGGGTAGCCGATCTTGTCCATCACCTCGT
>DNNT01000106.1:2376-2586 GCA_003497545.1 Arenimonas sp.
GCGGTGCTGGGCCGCGTGCACGACGGCGCTGGTGGCCACGTCCACGCCCAGCAGGCCGCGGGCGCGCTCGAGCACGCTGGCCAGCTTGCCCTTCTTGCGCGGGCCACGCGGCTCGCCGCGCATCGGGTCGTAGGCGATGATCAGGGTGTTGCGGTCGAACATGGCGCCCTGGAAGCGGGCGTAGGGGCACATGTACTTGCAGACCTGCTC
>DNNT01000266.1 GCA_003497545.1 Arenimonas sp.
TGGTGGCCATGGTCACGCGCGTGACGCAGGGCCACTCGGGCCGGCCGCTGGTGCTGGGGCGCATCCCCGCGCTGGCCTTCATCGGCATGCAGGCCGTGGCGGTGCTGCGCGTGGTTTCGGAGCTGGCCGCGAACCCGGCGCCGTGGTTCCTGGCCGCCGGGCTCGGCTGGCTGCTCGTGTTCCTTCCCTGGGTGCTGCGCTCGCTGTGGATCTACGCCACGCCGCGCATCGACGGCCGCCCGGGCTGATTCCACCGGAGTAACGAATGCTCGCGTTCTACCTGCAGATCAAGATGGTGCACATCGCCGCGGTGCTGGCCAGCGGCGGGCTGTTCGCGCTGCGCGGCGCGCTGGTGCTGGGCGGCGTGAAGTGGGCCATGGCGGCGCCCTTGCGCTACCTCAGCTACACCATCGACACCGTGCTGCTCACCGCCGCGCTGATGCTGCTCACCGCGCTCAAGCTCAACCCGTTCGTGGTGCCCTGGCTGTCGGTGAAACTGGGGCTGCTGGTGGTGTACGTGGTGTGGGGCAGCCTGGCGCTCAAGCGCGCGCGCAGCCAGCGCTCGCGCGCCCTGTTCTACGCGGCCGCGCTGGCCACCTTCGGTTTCATGTATTTCGTGGCCCGCGCGCACCATCCGCTGGGCCTGCTGCAGGGCCTCGCCTCGTGACCTCGCCCGCCATCCATCCCTGCTTCCTTGGCCCCTACGGCGAAAACGACACGCTGCTGGAAAAGCTGGTGGTCGAATTCCTGCGCGACCACGTCTACTGGCGCCGCAACTTCCACCCCGAGGACCCGCCGGCCATCCCCACCGGCGCCGCCAGCGAGCCGGCCTTCCGCGACTTCGAAGCGCGCATGCGCCGCGAACTGCACGCGCTGTCGGCCTCGCTCAAGCGTTCGGTGCCCTTCCACAGCCCGCGCTACATCGGCCACATGGTCTCCGACCTGCTGCTGCCGGGACTGGCGGCGCAGTTCCTCACCCTGCCCTACAACCCGAACAACGTCAGCATCGACGCCGCGCCGGTCACCATCGACCTCGAGCTGAAGGTGGGCCTGCAGCTGGCGCGCATGTTCGGCTTCGTGGACGACCCGGCGCGCCCCGACTGCGCCTTCGGCCACCTCACCTCGGGCGGCACGCTGGCGAACTTCCAGGCGCTGCGGCTGGCGCTGGCGCTGAAGGCCTTCCCGGTGGCGCTGCGCGCCGCCGCGCCGCCCGGCCTGGCCCTGCCCGGCGACGACGAAGCCGCGTTCAACCTCACGCCTGCCGCCGCCGTGGCGCTGCTCGACGCCTGGAATGGCTGGCTCGCGCAGCAGACGCCGGCCGAACGCCGCCACTGGCGCCGCGCGCTGGCGGCGCAGCGGCTGGAAACCCTGGGCCTGGCCGATTTCCTGGCCCGCCATCCCACGCTGCGCTCGCCGCGCGTGCTGGCGCCGGTGACCGCGCACTATTCCTGGTCCAAGGGCATGAAGCTGATGGGCCTGGGCCGCGCCCAGCTCGAACTCGTGCCCGAGCGCGGCATGCGCCTGGACCCGGCGGCGCTGGAAGACATTCTCGAGCGCTGCCAGCGCGAACACCAGCCCGTGCTGCTGTGCGTGGGCGTGCTGGGCAGCACCGAGTTCGGCACCATCGACCCGGTGGACGAACTGGTGGCCGCGCGCGAACGCTGGGCCGCCCGCGGGCTGGGCTTCGGCGTGCACGTGGACGCGGCCTGGGGCGGCTACCTGGCCACGCTGTTCCGCGAACCCGACGGCAGCCTGCGCAAGCTCTCGGCCATGCGCGAGGAATTCCAGGACTTCCCCGCGCCGGAAGTGCACGCCGCCGTGGGCGCGCTGGCGAAGGTGGATTCGATCACCGTCGATCCGCACAAGCTCGGCTACATCCCCTACGGCGCCGGCGCCTTCCTGTGCCGCGACCAGCGCGCCATGGCCCTGCTGGCCGAAGACGCCGACTACGTCTTCAGCCCCGGCGAGGACGGCGACTTCTTCCGCCGCTTCCGCCAGCTCGGCCGCTACATCCCGGAAGGCTCCAAGCCCGGCGCCGCCGCGGCGGCGGTGTACGTCACCCACCGCGTGCTGCCGCTGGACCACGAGAACTTCGGCGCGCTGCCGCGCGAATCCATCCTGGCCACCCGCGCCTTCCGCACCGCCGCCACGCGCTTCGCCGCGCGGCTGGCCGGCAAGCTGCACTGCAGCCTGCCCTTCGAGCCCGACAGCAACCTGATCTGCCTGGCGCTCAACCCCGCCGGCAACCGCGACGTGGCCACCATGAACCGCTTCGTGCGCGCCCTGCATGAGCGCCTGAGCTACGACCCGCGCCAGCCCCTGCAGGCGCGCGAATTCTTCGGCTCCATGACCACGCTGCGCCCGGAAATCCTGGGCGCGGAAGACACCGCCCGCGTGCTCGCTTCGCTCGACCTCGACCCGGCCACGCTCGACGCCGGCGGCGAAGACGACGACCGCATCGTCATCCTGCGCCACACGCTGATGAACCCCTTCCTGCTCGACACCGGCAACGGCATCAGCTACCTGGAGATGTACTTCGAATACCTCGAGCGAACGGCCGCCGCGCTGGTGGCCGCGCCATGAGCGCCGCCGGCGACCGCCGCTGGCTGAAGCAGGCCCTGGCCAGCCTGGCGCAGGAAGCCGCGCGTTCGGCCGACACCCACCTGCTGCGGCTGGAACTGCCGGCGTTTCCCGGCATCGATTTCTACTTCAAGGACGAAGCCTCGCACCCCACCGGCAGCCTCAAGCACCGGCTGGCGCGTTCGCTGTTCCTGTACGCGCTGTGCAATGGCCGCCTGCGCGAGGGCCAGGGCGTCATTGATGCCTCCTCCGGCAGCACCGCCATTTCCGAAGCCTGGTTCGCGCGCCTGCTGGGCCTGCCTTTCCAGGCGGTGATGCCCGACTGCACCGCGCCGGCCAAGGTGCGGCTGATCCGCTCGCTCGGCGCCGAATGCGTGCTGGTGCCGGCCGGGATGGACGCCATCGCGCTGGCCCGCGAACGCGCCGGCGACGACGGCCTGTGTTACCTGGACCAGTTCGGGCTCGCCGAACGCGCCACCGACTGGCGCGGCAACAACAACATCGCCGAATCGGTGCTGGCGCAGATGGCGCGCGAACCGCACCCGGAGCCGGCCTGGATCGTCTGCGGCGCCGGCACCGGCGGCACGTCGGCCACCATCGGCCGCTACCTGCGCTACCGCCAGCTCGATACCCGCACCTGCGTGGCCGAACCGGCCGGCGGCGCTTTCGCCCACGGCTGGCGCACGCGCAGCCGGGCGGCGGTGGCCACGGCGCCTACGCTGGTCGAGGGCATTGGCCGCGCGCGCGTCGAACCCGGCTTCCTGTTCGACGTGGTGGACGCCGTGCAGGAAGTGGACGACGCCGATGCCATCGCCGGCGCCTGGCTGCTCGAGGAAATGCTGGGCCGGCGCTACGGCGGCAGCTCCGGCACCAACCTGGTGGCCTGCCTGGCGCTGGCCGAAGGCATGCGCGAACGTGGCGAACGCGGCAGCATCGTCAGCCTGCTCTGCGACCGCGGCGAGCGTTACGCCGAAACCCTGTTCGACCCGGCCTGGCTGCGGGCGCACGGCATCGCGCTGGCGCCGGCGCTGCAGGCGCTGCGCACCCGGCTGGGAACGCCCCACGCATGAGCCACGCCGACCTGCGCAGTTTCCTGGCCACGCTGGAACGGCGCGGCCAGCTTCGCCGCGTCGCCGAACCGGTGGACCCCGACCTCGAAAGCACCGCGCTCTGCCGGCTCNNCCCGGTGGGCTCGCGGCATCCGCTGCTGGGCAACCTGTTCGGCCACCGCGACCGCATCGAACTGGCGCTGGGCGGCAGTCCGCTGGCTTCGCTGCGCGAACTGGGCGAACTGCTGGCGGCGGTGAAGGAGCCGCGCTGGCCTTCGAACCTGCGCGAGGCGCTGTCGAGCTGGCCGGAGCTGGCGCAACTGGCGCTGGTGGCGCCACGCACCACGAAGGACGCCGCCTTCAACGACATCGTGCTCGAAGGCGACGACATCGACCTGGCCGCGCTGCCCATCCAGCGCTGCTGGCCCGGCGACGTGGCGCCGCTGATCACCTTCGGCCTGGTGGTCACGCGCGGCACGCGCCAGCCGCGCCAGAACGTGGCCATCTACCGCCAGCAGTTGCTGGGCCGCAACCGCGTGGCCATGCGCTGGCTGCCGCACCGCGGCGGCGCGCTGGACTTCGCCGATTTCCGCGCCGCCCAGCCGGGCCAGCGCTTCCCGGTGCTGGTGGCCATCGGCGCCGACCCGGCGACCATGCTCGCCGCCGTGGCACCGGTGCCCGACACGCTGTCGGAGTACGAATTCGCCGGCCTGCTGCGCGGCGCCCGCACGCGCGTCTGGCACAGCGAACTGACCGGGCTGGACGCACCCGCCGGTGCCGAGATTCTGATGGAAGGTTTCATCGAATCCGGCGACACCGCACTCGAAGGCCCCTACGGCGACCATACCGGCTACTACAACGCCCAGGGAGAATTCCCGGTCTTCTCCGTGCAGCGCCTGCGCCTGCGCCGCGACGCCATCTACCACGGCAGCTACATGGGCCGCGCGCCCGAGGACGAGCCCTCGGTGCTGGCCTCGGCGCTCAACGAGGTCTTCGTGCCGATCCTGCGGCGCATCTTCCCGGAAATCGTAGATTTCTACCTGCCGCCGGAAGCCTGCTCCTACCGCATCGCGGTGGTCAGCATCCGCAAGCAGTACCCGGGGCATGCGCGCCGCATCATGATGGGCGTGTGGTCCTACCTGCGGCAGTTCACCTACACCAAATTCGTCATCGTCACCGACGATGACATCGACGTGCGCGACTGGTCGCAGGTGCTGTGGGCGCTCTCGACCCGGGTGGACCCGGTGCGCGACAGCCTGCTGGTGGACAAGACGCCCATCNNCGAACCTGGGCTCGAAGCTGGGCCTGGACGCCACCCGCAAGTGGCCGGCCGAAACCAGCCGTGCCTGGAGCGAGCCGATCGTGCCGGACGCGGCGGTGGAGCGGCGGGTTCAGTCGATCTGGGACACGCTCCAGGCCACGTCCTCGAACAGCTCCGGGTAACGCGCCAGCACCGCGCGCAGTTCATCCAGCGCCGCCTGGTCGAATTCGCCGCCGGCCAGCGCGCGGCTGGCGCTGAGCACGCGCGCCAGCAGCGGGTGCAGGGCCGCGTCGGGTTCGGGGTCAAGGCGGCAGTTGGCGAACATCTCGTCCACCGCCGCGCGCAGTTCGGCGGCGATGCCCTGCACCTGCACGGCGTCGAGGTGGCCATGTTCGCCGTGTTCGAGCGCGGCGGTGGCGGCGCGCACGCGCTGCATGCCGCGGCTGAGCGGCGCGTCGGGCTGCCAGCGGGTGGCCGGCGCGGCGGCGTCCCGGGCGGGCGCGGCCGCCTCGTGCGCGTGCTGGTCGGCGGCTTCGGCGTGGGCATGTTCGCCCGCCAGCGCCGGCAACGGCAGCAGCAGGGCGAGGCAGAGCGCGAAAGTCAGGCGGGGCATGGCGGTTTCCTTGGGGTTCGTCGCGCGGCGCAGGCCGCTTTTCCCCATGCTGCCCGGCCGCGGCGTGCCCGTAACTGACGCAGGTCAACGACAGGNNGGCGCCGACGCCGTCTACGCCGGTTTCCGCGACCAGACCAACGCCCGCGCCTTCCCAGGACTGAACTTCGACGAGGCCAACCTGCGCGCCGGCATCGCCTACGCCCACCAGCGCGGCCGCAAGGTTTACCTGGCGCTCAACACCTACCCGGAAACCACCCGCTTGCGCGCCTGGCAGGCCGCGGTGGACCACGCCGCCGAACTCGGCTGCGACGCCATCATCGCCGCCGAGATGGCCGTGCTCGACCACGCCCGACGCGAGCACCCCGGCATGGCCCGGCACCTGTCGGTGCAGGGTTCGGCCACCACCGCGCCGGCGCTGCGCTACATGCACGAACGCTTCGGCATCAGCCGCGCGGTGCTGCCGCGGGTGCTGTCGCTGCAGCAGGTCGAGCGCCTGTGCGAATTCTCGCCGGTGCCGCTGGAAGTGTTCGCCTTCGGCAGCCTGTGCATCATGGTCGAAGGCCGCTGCCAGCTTTCGAGCTACGTCACCGGCGCCTCGCCCAACCGCCACGGCGTCTGTTCGCCGGCGCGTTTCGTGCGCTGGGAGGAACACCCCGACGGCCAGCGCGGCGTGCGACTGAACGGCATGCTGATGGACCGTTACGCGCCGGGCGAACCGGCCGCCTACCCCACGGTGTGCAAGGGCCGCTTCGACGTCGGCGGCGAGGTTTTCCACGCGCTGGAAGAACCCACCAGCCTGAACACGCTGGAACTGCTGCCGCAGCTGGCCAAGGCCGGCGTGGCGGCGCTGAAGATCGAAGGCCGCCAGCGCGGCGTGGCCTATGTCAGCGCGGTCACCCGCACCTGGCGCGAGGCCATCGACCGCCACCGCGCCGACCCGGCGAACTGGTCCGCGCAGCCGCGCTGGCAGCAGGCGCTGTCGGCCCACGCCGAAGGCCACCAGACCACCCTCGGCCCCTACCACCGCGCCTGGCACTGACCGCATGAAACTCAGCCTCGGACCCCTGCAGTACTTCTGGCCGCGCGAGCGCACGCTCGCCTTTTACCGCGAAGCCGCCTGCTGGCCGGTGGACGTGGTCTACCTGGGCGAAACGGTGTGCAGCAAGCGCCGCGAACTGGGCACCCGCGACTGGATCGCGCTGGCCGCGGAACTGGCCGACGCCGGCAAGGAAGTGGTGCTCTCCAGCCTGGCCCTGGTCGAGGCCGAATCCGAGCTCAATGCCGTCAACCGCATGCTCGACGACGGCCGCTTCCTGGTCGAAGCCAACGACCTGACCACCGTGCAGCTGTGCCGCGAACGCGGCCGACCCTTCGTGGCTGGGCCCAGCCTGAACGTCTACAACCACCGCGCGCTGGCCATGCTGGCCGAAGACGGCCTGCGGCGCTGGGTGCCGGGCGTCGAACAGGGGTTGCAGCTGCTCGAAGACCTGCTCGCGGCGCTCGACGCCGACGGCCAGCCGCGCCCGGAACTGGAGGTGATCGCCTGGGGCCGGCTGCCACTGGCGTACTCGGCGCGCTGCTTCACGGCGCGCGCGCTGGACGTGGCCAAGGACGCCTGCGGCTTCCGCTGCATCGAACACCCCGACGGCCTGCCGCTGGCCACGCGCGAAGGCGAACCCTTCCTGCGCATCAACGGCATCCAGGTGCAGGGCGAGGAAACCACCGACCTCGGGCCGGAACTGCCCGCGCTGCGGGCGCTGGGCGTCGACGTGCTGCGGCTTTACCCGCAGGCGCGGGACATGGCGTCGGTGGTCGAACACTTCGACCTGGCGCGGCGTTCGCCGCTGCCGCCGCCGCGCCGGGGCGCGGTCAACGGCTACTGGCACGGCCAGCNNGTTGGTGCCGCCGAAGCCGAAGCTGTTCGACATCACGGTGTCCAGCACCGCGTCGCGGCTTTCGCGCAGGATGGGGAAGCCTTCCGCCTGCGGGTCCAGGGTTTCGATGTTGGCCGAGCCGGCCATGAAACCGTCGCGCATCATCAGCAGGCAGTAGATGGCCTCGTGCACGCTGGCGGCGCCGAGCGAGTGCCCCGACAGCGCCTTGGTGGACGAGAGCGGCGGGATGGTTTCGCCGAAGGCCTCGCGCACCGCGCGCAGCTCCACCAGGTCGCCCAGCGGCGTCGAGGTGCCGTGGGTGTTGAGGTAATCCACCGGGGCATCGACGCCTTCGAGCGCCATGCGCATGCAGCGCACCGCGCCTTCGCCCGAAGGCGCCACCATGTCGGCGCCGTCGGAGGTGACGCCGTAGCCGGCCAGCACCGCGTGGATGCGCGCGCCGCGGGCGCGGGCGCGGTCGTAGTCCTCGAGCACCAGCATGCCGGCGCCGCCGGCGATGAC
>DNNT01000322.1 GCA_003497545.1 Arenimonas sp.
GGCCAGCAGGGACTGCGCGGCCGGCAGGTCGCGCGGGTGGCGCAGGTAGACGCGCAGGGCTTCGCAGCCGGCCAGCGGGAAGCGGCGGCCCGTGCGCTGTTCGCCCTGTTCGAGCAGGGTCTCGAGGTTGCGCAGGCTTTCGCGCAGCTGTTCCGCGAAATCGCCCACGTGCTGCGAGACGTGGCCGATGATGCTGGCCGTGCCCGAGGCCAGCAGGCGCGGGGTGGCGGTGTCGGCGTCGAGCACGGCGCCGCGCGAGAAACCCGGCGACACCGGGCCGTNNGGCGCCTGTGCGCACAGCGCCACCACCTGCAGGCGGCCCGGCAAGCCGTCGGCGCCGATGGCGGTGGCCGCCGGCGGCGGGTCGTTGAACATGCCGTCCACCGCCGCGGCGCGGCCGACGCAGAAGCGGCGGTAGCGCTCGTCGTCGCCCTCGCCGGCGTTGATGGCGGCGAAGTAGTTCCAGATGCGCAGCAGGTAGGGATGCGACGAGGGCCGCACGGCCGCCAGCAGGCGGCGATAGGCCTCGGTGGCGGCGGCCTGGATGTCGCCGCCGGTCTCGTCCACCTCGATTGCCTGCAGCGCGTAATGGCTGCCATCTGCCAGCCAGGCTTCGGCCGCCGGCCCGGCCAGCCGCGCGCAGTCCACCGCCAGCGGCGACGGCGCCGCGGGGGCATAGCGGAAGGCGATCAGCGCGTCCGGGCGGTCATCGGCCAGGACACGCAGGCGTGGGGGCGTGGGGGAGTCCATTGCTGGCGCCGATTATAGCGGCGGGCCCGGGCGGCTATCATGGCCCACCTTCTCCACAGCGCCCCGCCATGTCCGATTTCAACGCCGTGCACGCCTTCCTCCGCGACCTGCAGGACCGCATCTGCGCCGGCCTGGAAGCCGCCGACGGCGGTGCCCGTTTCCAGCAGGACGAATGGACCCGGCCCGAAGGCGGCGGCGGCCGTTCGCGGGTGATGAAGGAAGGCGCGGTGTTCGAACAGGCCGGCGTGGGGTTCTCCGACGTTTCCGGCGCCACCCTGCCGCCCTCGGCCACGGCGCACCGGCCGGAGCTGGCCGGCGCGCCCTGGCGCGCGGTAGGCGTGTCGCTGGTGATCCACCCGCGCAACCCGTACGTGCCGACCTCGCATGCGAACGTGCGTTTCTTCGAGGCGCGCCCGGAAGGCCGCGACCCGATCTGGTGGTTCGGCGGTGGCTTCGACCTGACGCCCTTCTACCCGGTGGACGAGGACGTGCGGCACTGGCACGAGGTGGCGCGCGACCTGTGCGCGCCCTTCGGCGAAACCCGCTACGCCGAGCACAAGGCATGGTGCGACAGGTACTTCTTCCTCAAGCACCGCAACGAGGCGCGCGGCGTCGGCGGCCTGTTCTACGACGACCTGCACGCCGACGGCTTCGAGCGCTGCTTCGACTACACGCGCGCGGTGGGCAACGGTTTCCTCGACGCCTACCTGCCGATCGTGGCGCGCCGCAAGGACACGCCCTGGGGCGAACGCGAGCGCGAGTTCCAGCTCTACCGCCGCGGCCGCTACGTGGAGTTCAACCTGGTCTGGGACCGCGGCACGCTGTTCGGCCTGCAAAGCGGCGGCCGCACCGAGTCGATCCTGATGAGCCTGCCGCCGCGGGTGCGGTTTGAGTATGCGTACGTGCCGGAGGCGGGCAGCGCGGAGGCGCGACTGGGCGACTACCTGCGCCCGCGTGATTGGCTTGGCGGAAAATAAAAACCCCGCGGGCCAGGGGAAGCCCGCGGGGTAGGGGATGGAGCTCAGGTTGGGGAGAACCCTGCTCCGGTTGGATCCACTCAGGGGAGGGAGTGATCCTGCGCCGGACCTTGCATCCGACGCGCCTAGTAGACCCCCCCACGCATGAGAAGTTCGTGAACAGGACAGTTAAAAAACTGTTCGATTCAGGACGCGTTCATTCCATCGCAACCGACTGATTAAAAAGGCGAATTCCGTCACGGAATCAGTGCGCCTGGTCCCAGTTTTCGCCCACGCCCACGTCCACCACCAGGGCCACGCGCAGGCTGGCGGCCGACTCCATCCGGCTGCGCACCTCGGCCACCAGGGTATCGACGAAACCGGCCTCGGCCTCGAACACCAGTTCGTCGTGCACCTGCAGCAGCATCGTCGCCTGCGCACGGTGCGCCTGCACCCATTCGTCCACGGAAACCATGGCGCGCTTGATGATGTCGGCGGCGGTGCCCTGCATCGGCGCGTTGATGGCGGCGCGCTCGGCACCGGCGCGCTGGGCCTGGTTGCGCGAGTTGATTTCGTTGAGCTGCAGCCGGCGGCCGAACACCGTTTCCACGTAACCCTGCTCGCGCGCCTGCTGGCGCACGCGTTCCATGAAGTCGCGCACGCCCGGGTAACGGGCGAAGTACAGCGCGATGTAGTCCTGCGCCTCGCCGCGGCCGATGCCCAGCTGGCGCGCCAGGCCCCAGGCGCTCATGCCGTACATCAGGCCGAAGTTGATGGCCTTGGCGGCACGGCGCTGGTCGCCGCTGACCTGTTCGAGCGGCACGCCGAACACTTCGGCCGCGGTGGCCTTGTGCACGTCCTGGCCGCTTTCGAAGGCGCGCAGCAGGCCGGCGTCTTCCGACAGGTGGGCCATGATGCGCAGCTCGATCTGCGAGTAGTCGCAGGCCACGATCTTCCTGCCCGGCGGCGCGATGAAGGCCGTGCGGATGCGGCGGCCGTCCTCGGTGCGGATGGGAATGTTCTGCAGGTTCGGGTCGTTCGAGCTCAGGCGGCCGGTGGCGGCGCCGGCCTGGTGGTAGCTGGTGTGCAGGCGGCCGGTGTCGGGGTTCACCATTTCCGGCAGCTTGTCGGTGTAGGTGTTGCGCAGCTTGGCCAGGCCGCGGTACTCGAGGATCAGGCGCGGCAATTCGTGCTGGTCGGCGATGGCCTCCAGCGCTTCTTCGTTGGTGGACGGCGCGCCGGTGGGCGTCTTCACCAGCGCCGGCAGCTTGAGTTCGTCGAACAGCAGCGCGCCGAGCTGCTTGGGCGAATCGAGGTTGAAGGCGCGCCCGGCGATTTCGTGCGCGCGCTGCTGCGCGGCCAGCATGCGGCGGCCGAGGTCGGCGCTCTGGCGCTTCAGCTCCGCCACGTCCACCAGCACGCCCGCGGCTTCCATGCGCGCCAGCACCGGCACCAGCGGCATCTCGATGTCGCGGTACACCTTGTCCAGCGACGGCTCCGCGGCCAGCTTCGCCGACAGCACCCGGTGCAGGCGCAGGGTGACGTCGGCGTCCTCGGCGGCGTATTTCGTGGCGTCGTCGAGCGCCACCGACGAGAACGGGATCTGCTTGGCGCCCTTGCCGGCCACCTGTTCGTACTTGATGGTTTCGTAGCCCAGGTACTTGCGCGCCAGCGTGTCCATGTCGTGGCGCAGACCGCCGGCGTTGAAGACGAAGCTTTCCAGCATCGTGTCTTCGGCGTAACCGAGCACGTCCACGCCGTGGCGGCGCAGCACGTGGATGTCGTACTTGCCGTGCTGGCCCAGCTTGCGGCGCGCGGCGTCGCACAGCACCGGGCGCAGGGCGTCGAGCACTTCCCCGCGCGGCAGCTGCGCCGGCGCACCGGGGTAGTCGTGGCCCACGGGGATGTAGCAGGCCTTGCCGGCTTCGACCGCGAAACTCAGGCCCACCAGGTTCGCGCGCAGCGGGTCGAGCGAATCGGTTTCGGTGTCGAAGGCGACCAGGTCGGCCGCCATCAGGCGTTCCACCCAGGCCGACAGCGCCTCGCGGGTGGTGACGCATTCGTACTCGCCCGGCGCGGACAGCGACGGATCGGGCGCGGCTTCTTCGGCCGCAGCCGGTGCGGGGCGGCCGGCGGTACGCGCCGACGGGGCCGGCGCGCCGCCCTCGAGTTCGCGCAGCGCGGCGTTGAAGCCGTAGCGCGCGTACAGCTCGCGCAACGCGTCCACGTCGCGCGGGCGCAGCTTGAGCTGCTGCGGGGCCTGTTCGAGCGGCACGTCGGTCCTGATGGTGACCAGCGCCTGGTTCAGCGGCAGGCGGCCGAGCGCGGCGCGCAGGTTTTCGCCGATCTTGCCGCCGATGTCGCCGGCGTGCGCGATGACGCCGTCCAGCGAGTCGTACTGCGCCAGCCATTTGGCGGCGGTCTTCGGGCCGCACTTGTCCACGCCGGGCACGTTGTCCACGGTGTCGCCCATCAGGGCCAGCAGGTCCACCACCTGGTCGGGGCGCACGCCGAATTTTTCGACCACGCCGGCTTCGTCGGTGACGCTGCCGGTCATGGTGTTGGTGAGCGTGATGCCCGGCCGCACCAGCTGGGCGAAGTCCTTGTCGCCGGTGGAAATGGTGACCGGGATGCCGGCCGCGTTCGCCTGCAGCGCCAGCGTGCCGATCACGTCGTCGGCCTCGACGCCGGGCACGCGCAGGATGGGGAAACCCAGCGCCTCGACGATGCGCATCATCGGCTCCACCTGGGCCCGCAGCTCGTCGGGCATGGGCGGGCGGTTGGCCTTGTAGTCGGGGTACATCGCGTCGCGGAAGGTCGGGCCCGAGGCGTCCACCACGAAGGCGGTGTAGTCGGGGTTTTCCTTCAGCGTGGCGCGCAGCATGTTGACGATGCCGAACAGGGCGCCGGTGGGCGAACCGTCCGGGCCGGTCAGCGGCGGCAGGGCGTGGAAGGCACGGTAGAGGTAGGACGAGCCGTCGATGAGGACGAGACGGGACATGGCGGCGATCCGGTGCGGTCGAACCCGGATTCTACGTGCTCCGGGCGCGCCGCTTGAGGGGCCGGGGCGCTTTTGCCATGCTGGCCGTCCCGCGTGCAGGAGCCCGCCATGAACGCCCTGATCCCCCTGCTGTTCGCCCTGGCCGCGCAGGACGCCGCGCCCGCCACGCAAGCCCCCGCCCGCGAGGAAGCGCCCATCCCCGAGAAGGTGCAGGCCGCGCCCACCGGCGACGAGCTGCCGGCGGTGAGCATCCGCACCGAGGAAAACGGCGACCGCGTCGAGGAATACCGCCAGGACGGCCGCCTTTACATGGTCAAGGTCACGCCCGAACGCGGCCGGCCCTATTACCTGATGGACACCGACGGCAACGGCCGCCTGAACCGAGACGACGTGGCCGACCACGTGTCGCCGGTGTACTGGACCTTGTACGAGTGGGATTGAGCCGGATCGCCCCGGCCCTGCGCTGGGCCGACGCCCTGAGTGAAGCCGGTGGCCGCGTGGCCGCCGCACTGGCGGTCGCGCTGGTGGCGCTGGCCTTCGGCCTGGTGCTGGCGCGCTATGGCGCGGGCCTGGGCTCGGTGGCGGCGCAGGAGGCGGTGCTGTGGCTGCACGCCTCGGTGTTCCTGCTGGGCCTGGCCTACGCCCTGCGCCACGGCGCGCACGTGCGGGTGGACGTGTTCTCGCAGCGCTGGAATGCGCGCACCCGCGACTGGGTGGAATTCGGCGCCGGCGTGGTGCTGCTGCTGCCCTTCTGCGCCTTCATCGTGGCGATGAGCTGGGATTACGTGGCGGCCAGCTGGGCCGCGCGCGAGGGTTCGCGCGACCCGGGCGGGCTGCCGGCCTGGTACCTGCTCAAGGCGCTGATTCCGCTTTCCGCAGGCCTGCTGTTCCTGCAGGGCCTGGCCGAAACCCTGCGCGCGCTTGGCCGCGCCCTCGCCCGCGGGGGCGCATGAGCCTGCACGACCAGCACATCCTGATGCTCGTGTTGCTGCTGCTCGGCCTGCTCGCCGGGCTGGCCAGCGGCTTCCCGGTGGCCTTCGTGCTGGGCGGCGTGGCGTTGCTGGCCGCGGGCGCCGGCATTTTGCTCGGCAACTTCGATGCCAGCTTCCTCGAGGCCTTCCCGAACCGCGTGTTCGGCGTGATGAGCAACGAAACCCTGGTGGCGGTGCCGCTGTTCGTGTTCATGGGCGTGATGCTGGAACGCTCGCGCATCGCCGAATCGCTGCTCGAGGCGGTGGCGGCGCTGTTCGGGCGCGTGCGCGGCGGCCTGGTGGTGGCGGTGCTGCTGGTGGGCGCGGTGCTGGCGGCGTCCACCGGCATCGTCGGCGCCACGGTGGTGGCGATGGGCCTGATTTCGCTGCCCACCATGCTGCGCCACGGCTACTGCCCGCGCCTGGCCAGCGGCGCCATCTGCGCCTCGGGCACGCTGGGCCAGGTCATCCCGCCTTCGATCGTGCTGGTGCTGCTGGGCGACCAGCTGGGCAACGCCTACCAGCAGGCGCAGCTGAAGCAGGGCATATTCGCGCCGGAAACCGTGTCGGTCGGCGACCTGTTCGCCGGCGCGCTGGTACCGGGGCTGGCGCTGGTGGCGTCCTACCTGCTGTACGCGCTGTGGGTGGCCTGGCGCCAGCCGGAGCGTGCGCCGGCGCTGCAGGAAGCCCAGCCGCGTTCGCTGCTGCAGCTGGCCAAGGCCATCCTGCCCGCGCTGTCGCTGATCGGCCTGGTGCTGGGCTCGATCCTGGGCGGCGTCGCCACCGCCACCGAGGCCGCCGCGGTGGGCGCGGTGGGCGCCACGGCCTTCGCCGCGCTGTAC
Source organism: Arenimonas sp. (assembly GCA_003497545.1). GTDB lineage: Bacteria > Pseudomonadota > Gammaproteobacteria > Xanthomonadales > Xanthomonadaceae > Arenimonas. The sequence goes on from DNNT01000322.1 coordinate 6,521, forward strand.
GGGCGGCTGGGCCTGCGCCGGCTGTTCGAAGTGGGTGCCGAAACGGTGAAGGTGACCGCGATGGTCTTCGCCATCCTGGTCGGCGCCGCGCTGTTCTCGCTGGTGTTCCGCGGCTACGGCGGCGACGAGCTGGTGCACGAGGCGCTGGCTTCGCTACCCGGTGGCAAGTGGGGCGCCATCGTCGCGGTGATGCTGTTGATGTTCCTGCTCGGATTCGTGCTCGATTTCATCGAAATCGTGTTCGTGATCGTGCCCATCGTTGGCCCGGTCCTGCTGGCGATGGGCGTGGACCCCGTCTGGCTGGGCGTGATGATGGCCATCAACCTGCAGACCTCGTTCCTGACGCCGCCCTTTGGTTTCGCGCTATTTTATTTGCGCGGCGTGGCGCCGCCGGAACTGCGCACGGCCGACATCTACCGCGGCGTTCTGCCCTTCATCGTGTTGCAGTTGCTGGTGCTGGCGGCCGTGGCGGCCTTCCCTTCGCTGGCCACCGCCCTGCCGGACTACCTGTATGGATGAGCTTCGCATCAGCACCGACCCGGCCGACGTCGACCTCGACGTGGTCTTCGGCTTCCTCCGCGAACACGCGTACTGGTGCGTGGGCATCCCGCGCGAGGTGGTGGAGAAGGCGGTGGCGAATTCGCTGTGCTTCAGCGCGCTGCTCGGCGGCCGGCAGGTGGGCTTCGCGCGCGTCATCGGCGACCGCGCCACCTTCGGCTACCTGGCCGACGTGTTCGTGCTGCCGGAATTTCGCGGCCGCGGCATTTCGAAGGCGCTGATGGACGCGGTGGCGGCGCACCCTGAACTCACCGGCCTGCGCCGCATGCTGCTGGCCACGCGCGATGCGCATGGCCTGTACGCCGGTTACGGGTTCACCCCGCTGTCGCGGCCGGAAAGCGTGATGGAACGCTACCGGCCGGACATCTACCGCCAGCCCTAGGCCTTGGCGGCCTTCGGCTGGCCGGGCTTGGCCGGCAGGCCGGACAGGTGGCGCCAGAGCGCCGTGACTTCGTCGTCGGTCATCACGCCGTAGGTGCGCCAGGGCATGAACGGGTGCACGTCGCTGCCGTCCGGGCGCTTGCCCTCGCGGAACACGCGCACGAAGTCGGCTTCGGTCCAGCCGGCCAGGCCGTTGGCGTGCGGCGTCAGGTTCGAGGCCGGCGGCAGTTCCGGCGGCGTGCCGGGCACGCGCTGGCCGGCCCAGTCGGCACCGTGGCAGCCCGTGCACACCTGCGCCAGGTAGGCGCCGTACTCCGCGGTGGGGCCCTGCGGCGGCGACGTGCGCTGGCGCGGCGAGTGGTCGAGGCTGGCGGCCGGCACCAGGTGCAGCTTGCCGAACAGGTGCAGCACGCGGCCCAGCGGGCGGATCTCGCTTTCACCCGGCTGGTTGTCCGAATCGGGCAGCGCCTGCAGGTGCGCGACCAGCGCCGCGGTATCGGCATCGGTGAGGTGGATGAAGTCGCCCGAGGGCATCACCCGCAGCGGGCGGCCGTCGGGGCCCACGCCGTGGCGGATGGCCGCGGCCAGCTGGTCCACGTCGTAGCGGCCGCGCAGCGCGGCGGGCGTGAGGTTGGGCGCGACCACGCGGGCCACCGGGCCGGCGTCGATGAACACCTTGCCGCGGCCGCCTTCGCCGTGGCACTCGACGCAGCCGGCCACCTGGTACAGGTGCGCGCCGCGTGCGAGTTCGGCCTCGTCACCGGCCAGGACCAGCGGCGGATCATTGACCTCGTAGACGCGGGCCATGTCGGCCTCGGCCTTGAACCAGGCCACCGCGAACAGCACGCCCACCGCACCGACTACCGCACCGGCGGCGATGCCGGCCCTCTTGAACCACTTGCGCATGACACGAACACCTCTTCGGGAAGTGGACGTTCTTTACGCGTAGCGCGCCCGGGAGCGGCCGGGGCGCGTTCAGCGGCGATTGTGGCCTTATACGCCGAATCGTGACCTTTGGCAGGGTCAGCCGCGGGTGGCGTAGTACGCCTCTTCCGACACCGCGTGCCAGGCCTTGGCCTGGGCGCGGAAGGCACGCATGGACTCGAGCGCCTTGCGCGCCAGCGGGTCGGCGGCGGCGGCTTCCTCGAGCACCTTGTCCGAGGCCTTGCGCAGGGCCAGCAGCACGTCGTCGGGCAGCTGGCGCAGTTCGACGCCGTGCTCGCGCACCAGCACGTCCAGCGCCTGTTGGTTGCGGGCGGTGAACTCGGCGAGCATGGCGTCGTTCACGGCGCGGCAACACACGGTCACGATGTCCTGCAGGTCCTTGGGCAGCGACTCCCAGGCGGCCTGGTTCACCATGCATTCGAGCGTGGGGCCCGGCTCCTGCCAGCCCGGGTAGTAGCAGAACTTGGCGGCGCGGTGCAGGCCGAAGGCCAGGTCGTTGTAGGGGCCCACCCACTCGGCGGCGTCGATGGCGCCCGACTGCAGCGAGCTGAAGATCTCGGCGCCGGGCAGGTTCACCGGCGTGGCGCCGACGCGCGACATCACTTCGCCGCCCAGGCCCGGGATGCGCATCTTCAGGCCCTGCAGATCGGCCAGGCCGTTGACCGGCTTNNCGGCTTGCGGAACCAGCCGGCCATCTGCACGCCGGTGTTGCCGGCCGGGAACGGCACCAGGCCGAAGCGCGCATACAGTTCGCGCCACAGCTCCAGGCCGCCGCCCTGGTAGAGCCAGCCGTTCATTTCCTGCGCGTTGAGGCCGAACGGCACCGCGCAGAAGAAGGGCGCGGCCGCGGCCTTGCCCTTCCAGTAGTACGCGGCGGAGTGGCCCATTTCGGCGGTGCCGCGGCCGACGGCGTCGAAGACTTCGAAGGCCGGCACCAGTTCACCCGCGCCGTAAACTTTCACCGCGAGGCGGCCGCCGCTGGCGGCGGTGATCATCTCGGCCAGCTTGGCGGCACCGGTGCCCAGGCCCGGGAAGTTGGTGGGCCAGGAAGTGACCATCTTCCACTGGAAGCGCTGGTCGGACGCCGCCCCGCCCTGCGCCTGCGGCTGCGCACCGCAGGCCGCCAGGCCGGTCGCCACGGCCGCCAGGCCCGCGCCCCGCAATAGCTCACGTCGCTTCATCACAGCATCCTTCGAAAATGGGTAAGTAAATGGGGTCAGAGAACATATTTGTTTGAAGCGATCGATTCAAACAAATATGTTCTCTGACCCCATTTTCAGGCGGGTTGGAGGTTGGCGTAGCCGAGCACGAGCCATTTGGCGCCGCCGGTTTCGAAGTTGACCTGGATGCGGGCGTGGGCGCCGCTGCCTTCGGCGTCCATCACCACGCCGAGGCCGAAGCTGGGGTGCATCACGCGCTGGCCGAGTCGCAGCGACAGGCCCGGCGCGGCGTCCAGCGCCGCCGCACGCGGCGGGCCGAAGCCGGTGGGGCGGCTGACCTGCACCTTCGGGCGCACTTCGCGCAGCAGCGCCTGCGGGATTTCGCGCAGGAAGCGCGAGGGCGTGCCGAACATCTCCATGCCGTGCAGGCGGCGCGATTCGGCGTAGCTGAGCACCAGCTTCTGGCGCGCGCGCGTCAGGCCGACGTAGGCCAGGCGGCGCTCTTCCTCCAGCCGGCCGCTTTCCTCCAGCGACTTGCCGCTGGGGAAGAGTCCCTCCTCCACGCCCACCAGGAAAACCTGCGGGAACTCCAGGCCCTTGGCGCTGTGCAGGGTCATCAGCTGCACGCCGTCCTCGCCCGCCTCGGCCTGGCCTTCGCCGGCTTCGAGCGCGGCGTAACCGAGGAAAGCGACGAGCTCGCTCAAACCCGCCAGCTCCTCGTCGTCGGGGCGCTCGAAGCGGCTGGCGACCGACACCAGCTCGTCGAGGTTGTCCACGCGCGAATCGAGCTGGCCGCGGGATTCGGCGGCGTAATGCGCGCGCAGGCCCGAGGCGTTGATCACGTGGTCGAACTGCTCGTGCAGCGGCGAATCCTGGATGCCCGCCTCCAGCGAGGCCATCAGCTCGACGAAACCACGCAGCGCGTTGCGCGCACGGCCCGCCAGGCCACCCGCCTCGCCCGACAGCAGCTCGGCGGCCTGGAACAGCGGCATCGCGTTTTCGCGCGCATGCCGGCGCACCTCGTCCAGCGTCTTGCCGCCGATGCCGCGCGGCGGCGTGTTCACCGCGCGCTCGAAGGCGGCGTCGTCGCCGCGGTTGGCCACCAGGCGCAGGTAGGCCAGCGCGTCCTTGATTTCCATGCGGTCGAAGAAGCGCTGGCCGCCGTACACACGGTAGGGCAGGCCCGCCTGCACCAGCTGTTCTTCCATCGCCCGCGACTGCGCGTTCGAACGGTAGAGCACGGCGTTGTCGCCGGCGCTGCCGCCGTCGCGGATCCAGGCCTGGATGCGCTCGACCACGAAGCGCGCCTCGTCCACCTCGTTGTAGGCGGCGAACAGGTCGATCGGCTCGCCCTCGCCGTCGGCGGTCCAGAGCTGCTTGCCCAGGCGTTCCGGATTGTGCGCGATGACGGCGTTGGCGGCGGCCAGGATGTTGCCGGTGGAGCGATAGTTCTGCTCGAGCTTGAGCGTGCGCGCGCCGGGGTAGTCGTGCAGGAAACGCTGCACGTTCTCCACCTTGGCGCCGCGCCAGCCGTAGATGGCCTGATCGTCATCGCCCACGGCCATCAATCGTGCGTTCTTCCCCACGATGCCTTGCAGCAAGTAGAGCTGGACGTCGTTGAGGTCCTGAGCCTCGTCGGCCATGACCTCCTGCGCGAACGTGTTGAACAGTGCCCACGTCTCTTCGTGCTCGCGAAGCACCAGAGCGGTGTCGTAGATCATGTCGTCGAACCCGACCAGCGCAGCCCGCTTGCGCGCCGCCTCGTAGGCTTCGAACGCCTTGATGAACGGCCGCGTCACCGCGCTGTAGCCCGATGTATTCCACACGACGTCTGCCGGCAGCAATCCGGCTTTCACCTGGCCAATGAAGGTCGGGAAGTCGTCCGCGCAGCTGTACATCTCGTTGAGCTGCTTGGCGTTCCAAACGCTCTTGAGTGCCTGCCTGGCCAGCTTGGCCAGCATCGTCCCTTCGCCGTCCACCTTGAATGGTCGCACCAGTCCTTCCTGGCGCAGCCGGTTGAGCATGTTGAGCCCCAGGCTGTGGAAGGTCCTGACCGTCGTAGCGCGGCCACCCATCGTCTCGCCGAGCCTGCGCTGGAACGATTCCGCGGCCGACTTGTTGAACACTAGGTTGA
>DNNT01000085.1 GCA_003497545.1 Arenimonas sp.
GCCGACGGCTGGCTGCACACCGGCGACATGGCGAAGATGGACCCGCAGGGTTTCTTCTACATCGTCGACCGCAAGAAGGACATGATCCTGGTCTCGGGCTTCAACGTGTACCCGAACGAGGTCGAGGACGTGATCGCGCTGATGCCGGGCGTGCTCGAGGTGGCCGCCGTCGGCGTGCCCGACGAGAAGTCCGGCGAGGCGGTGAAGGTGGTCATCGTGCGCAAGGACCCGGCGCTCACCGCCGAGCAGGTCAAGGACTTCTGCCGCGAGCAGCTCACCGGCTACAAGCACCCGCGCTACGTCGAGTTCCGCAACGAACTGCCGAAGTCGAACGTGGGCAAGATCCTGCGCCGGGAACTGCGCGACTCCGCGGCCAAGGCCTGAAGCGCCGGGGCAGCCCGGCCGGGTGCCGCCTACACCAAACGGGGGGCGGTTTACAACGGGGCCTGAACAGGGTCTAGAATCGGGCGGAGGAGCCTAACGGTTCCTTAACCGCCGCCCGGTCCCACGTGCCATGCGGGCGGCCTGCCGCCCCCATGAGCCCCGAGGACACGACCATGAGCCCCGTCGTCGAACTGCACAACCCCCGCCCCTTCGCCTACCGTACCCTGCGGACCCAGGAAGACCCTGGCACCCGCACCAGCTGGATGTACATGCACGCCGAGCGTGCCAATGACGGCCAACGCCGCCGCCCCTGTTTCACGCTCGACCTGATGAAGGACATGCGCGACTACCTGGCCGGCGTCGGCCAGCGGAGCCAGCAGACCGCCATCGACGGCCGCGAGCCGGGCCTGGACCACCTGGTGGTCACCTCCGACGCCAGCGCCTTCAACCTGGGCGGCGACCTTGAACTCTTCGCCCGTCTCATCCGCGAACGCGACCGCAGCTCCCTGCTCGCCTACGCCCGCATGTGCGTCGAAGGCGTCTACCACCTGCACACCCAGCTCGGTGGCCGCGTCGACACCATCGCCCTGGTGCAGGGCGACGCGCTGGGCGGTGGCCTCGAGCTGGCGCTGTCCTGCCAGACCATCGTCGCCGAAGCCGGCGTCGGCATGGGCTTCCCGGAGGTGCTGTTCGACCTGTTCCCGGGCATGGGCGCCTATTCCTTCCTGTGCCGCCGGGTCAGCCCGGTGCAGGCCGAGAAGCTGATGCTCGACGGCACCGTCTACACCAGCGAGCAGATGTACGAGATGGGTATCGTCGACGTGCTTGTGCCCAAGGGCCAGGGCGTACAGGCGGTGCAGGACCTGCTGCGCAGCCACCGCCGCTCGCCGCATGCGCGCCTGGCCATGCAGCGCGTGCGCGACTACGCCACGCCGGTGCCGCTGGAAGAGCTGATGCGCATCACCGAGATCTGGGTCGACACCGCGCTGCAGCTGGGCGAGAAGTCGCTGCGCACGATGGAGCGCCTGGTGAAGGCGCAGGAGCGTCGTTCGAACGAAGCGGCCGCGGCCACTTCGCTCGCCGCCGCCCTCTGACGCGCCCCGGCCTGGGGCTCAGCCCGAGGCGTCGTCCGAGCGCTGCCCCCCCGAGCGGGGGGGCAGCCGGGACAGGGCCTCGCGCGCCAGTTCGAACTGTTCGCGCAGCGCGCGTTCACGCGCGCGCCAGTCCTTGGCAAGCTGCCAGTTCGGCAGCTGCATGATCTCGTAGCCCAGCGTCGCCACCCGCGACATGCCCAGGTTGCCGGCCACGCCCTTGAGCGCGTGGCAGTGGTCCCGGAACCCGTCCCAGTCGGCCGACTGGCCGCACTGCTCCAGCGAGCCCAGGCAGCGCAGCGCGTCGCGCACGCACTGCTGCACGAAATTCGCCACGAAATCCTTGCCCAGGTTGAGCTCGGCCAGCTCGCCCAGCACCGTGTCGTCCAGCACCACCAGGTCGACGGCCGCGGCGCCCTTTTCCTCATTGGCGGGCGCGGCTTCATGGCCCCCGGTGGCCACGTCGGCCAGCGCCTCGAGCAGCCGGCCGGCGACGATGGGCTTGGGCAGGAAGGCGCGCGCACCGGCCTGTTCGCAGGCCTGGATGGCTTCCGGCGTGACGTCGGCGGTGAGCACCAGGAAGGGCGTTCGGCGGCTGCCGCCGGCCTCCATCACCCGGACCTCGCGCATCACGTCCAGGCCGCTGACCCCGGGCATGTGCAGGTCCACCAGCACGGCGTCGAAATCGCGCTCGGTCAACAGCGCCAGCACTTCGTCGCCGGATTCGACCTCCTCGACATGGTGCCCGGCCTTCTCCAGCAGCCGGCGCAGCACCATGCGGTTGGCGGCGTGGTCGTCGGCGATGAGGGTGTGCAGCGGCTTGACGCGCGCACGGTGGCGCACGAACGGATCGTCGAAGGCGATGACGTTGGCCGGCGCCGGGGCCAGCGCTTGCCCGCCCGCGTCCACCAGGGAGTACGGCAACTCGACCCAGAAGTGCGAACCGGCGCCCTCCTCGCTCTCGAAGCCCAGCCGGCCGCCCATGGTTTCGGCCAGGCCCTTGGCGATGGTGGTGCCCAGTCCGGTGCCGCCGTGGCGGCGGGTCTTGGCGGTGTCCACCTGCTCGAAGGCCTCGAACAGGCGCTTCTGCGCCTCCAGCGGGATGCCGATGCCGGTGTCGCGCACCGAGAAGCGCAGCATGATTTCCGGCGCCGTGGCCTTGCCGGCTTCCGCCAGCTCGCGCTTGCGCGGCGCCGCCAGCCCCACGTCCAGGGTCACCTTGCCCACGTCGGTGAACTTGATGGCGTTGTTGAGCAGGTTCACCAGGATCTGGCGCAGGTGGTCCACGTCGCCGCGCAGGCCGTCAGGCACGCGCTCGGAAACGTTGACGGTGAAGGCCAGGCCCTTGGCCGCTGCGGCCGGCTGCAGCATCACCTGCACGCCGCGGGTGAGCTCGCGCAGCTGGAAGTCCTCGACGTTCAGGCGCAGCTTGCCGGCCTCGATGGCCGAGATGTCGAGCACGTCCTCCACCAGCGCCAGCAGCGCCCGCGCCGAGGTCTGGATGACCTCGGTGCACTCGCGCTGCTCCTTGCTCAGCCGCGTGGTGCTGAGCAGCTGCGACATGCCGACGATGCCGTTGAGCGGCGTGCGGAACTCGTGGCTCATGTTGGCCAGGAAGCGGCTCTTGGCCTCGTTCGCGCGCTTGGCTTCCTCGGTGGCGCGGGTCAGCGCGCGCAGCAGCGAGGTCAGGTAGGCCGGGATGGCGGTCAGGCCCAGCAGCAGGCCCCAGCCCAGCATCTGGTTCTGCTGCCAGTACGGCGTGCTGAGCAGCACGCCCAGGAAACTGGCGCTGGCGATCAGGATGGCCGCCACCAGGTAGCGTTCGCCGAAGCGCAGGCCGTTGCCGATGGTCACCCACATCAGCACCACGTACACCGGCGAGAGCGATTCGCCGAGCACGTGCATGGCCGCGCCCATCATGCCGTAGTCGAGCAGCATGCCCAGCACGCGCCGGCCGTGCGACACGCCGGGGCGGATGGCGATGGAGGCCAGGATGCCCAGGCCCACCACGAACTCGATGGCGAAGAACAGGAATACCAGGCGCAGCGGTTCGTTGCCCACCTCGGACGTCGAGGTCACGCCCAGCAGGTAGACCAGGATGACCGCGGTGACGACGACGCGCGTGATCGCCTGGCCATGCTCGCTGTCGGGCCGGTTGCGGAACCGGTCGGCGAGGCGCTGGAGGGAGGCGTTCACGGGAGCCGCCGCGTGACTGGGGCTAGCCGAGCGAACGCGTCGGCGAGAGGAAGGCGAAGATTTCCTGCACCCGCTCGCGGCGGGCCATCAGCGCGTCCACCACGGCCGGGTCGAACAGCACGCCCGACTGCGAGCGCACGAATTCGAAGGCCTCGGCCAGCGGCAGCGCCTTGCGCCAGGGACGGTCGGAAGTCATGGCGTCGAGCACGTCGGCCACCGCGACGATGCGCGCCGGCAGCGGGATGTCCTCGCCGGCCAGGCCCGCCGGGTAACCACTGCCATCCCAGCGCTCCTGGTGACCCAGCGCGATGGTGGCGCCGACCTGCACGAAGCGGCTGCTGCTGTCGCTGAGCAGTTCGTAGCCGAGGCGCGGATGGCGCTTGACCTCCTCGAACTCGGCGGCGTCGAGCTTGCCCGGTTTGCGCAGGATGGCGTCGGAAATGCCGAGCTTGCCGATGTCGTGCAGCGGCGCCGCCAGTTCGATCATGCGCACCTCGTCCTCGCCCAGGCCCATGGCCTCGGCGATGAGGCCGGCGTAGCGGCCCAGGCGCTCGAAGCTGGCCACCGAGCTGCCGTCGCGGAAGGCGGTGGCCTTGGCCAGGCGGTGCAGGATTTCGCGCTCGCGCTCGTCGAGCTCGTGCATGCGCGCCAGCAGCTGGCGCTCGAGTTCGTGGGCACGGCTCTTGAGGTTCTGCTGCTGCTGGCGCAGGGCCAGCAGGTTGCGGCAGCGCGAGCGCAGTTCGCGCGGGCGCACCGGCTTGACCAGGAAATCGATGACGCCGGCCTCGAGGGCCGCGTTGCGGATGGGCTCGTCGCCAACCACGGTGATCAGGATGATGGGCACGTCGCGGTGCGACAGCGGGCGCCGGAAGCGGCGCGCGAACTCCAGGCCGTCAAGCTTGGGCATGCGGTAGTCGAGCAGCAGCAGGTCGGGCGAGCTGCGCTGGGACCACAGCAGGGCCTCGACCGGGTCGCCGAAGTCGGTGACCTTCACTTCGGGGCTGATGTCCTCCAGCAGGTGGCGGAACATCGTCCGCTGCGAGGGCTGGTCATCGACGATCAGGACGTTCACATCAGGCTCCGGGCGCGGGGCGCCACGCCGCGTGGGGCGGCAACGGCCCCAGCTTACTCCCGGAATTCTTTCGGCGGCAAGGCGTTAGCCCCGCTACTTTGCGCAGTGCAACAGGACCCCGCTCAGGCCTCGGGGCGCATGTAGGGGAACAGCAGCACGTCGCGGATCGAGGCCGAATCCGTGATGAGCATCACCAGCCGGTCGATGCCGATGCCCAGGCCACCGGTCGGAGCCATGCCGTACTCGAGCGCCCGGATGTAGTCGGCGTCGAAGTGCATGGCCTCGTCGTCGCCGCCCTCCTTGGCCTCGACCTGGGCCAGGAAACGGGCCTTCTGGTCCTCCGGGTCGTTGAGCTCGGAGAAGCCGTTGGCGATCTCGCGGCCGCCGATGAACAGCTCGAAGCGGTCAGTCAGCTGCGGGTCGCGGTCGGAGGCGCGGGCCAGCGGGCTGACTTCCACCGGGTGGTCGGTGATGAAGGTCGGCTGCACCAGGGTGTGCTCGACGGTCTTCTCGAACACCTCCAGCAGCAACTTGCCCCAGCCATAACTTTCCTTGACCTTGATGCCAAGGCGCGCGCAATGGGCGCGCATGGCCTGCACATCACGCAGTTCCTCGCGGGAAATCTCCGGGTTGAGTTCGAGCACCGCCTCGGTCATGGACCAGCGACGGAAGGCCGGGCCCAGGTCGATGGCCATGTCTTCCCACTGCAGGTGGGTGGTGTCGCGTACGCGCAGCGCCGTCTCGCGGATCAGGCCCTCGGTGAGGTCCATCACCTCGTGGTAGGTGGCGTAGGCCTCGTAGAGCTCGAGCATGGTGAACTCGGGATTGTGCCGGGTGGACACGCCCTCGTTGCGGAAGTTGCGGTTGATCTCGTAAACGCGCTCCATGCCGCCAACCACCAGGCGCTTGAGGTAGAGCTCGGGCGCCACGCGCAGGTAGAGGTCCAGGCCCAACGCGTTGTGGTGCGTGGTGAAGGGCTTGGCCGTGGCGCCGCCGGGGATGTAATGCATCATCGGCGTTTCCACTTCCAGGAAGCGGCGGGCGTCGAGCCAGGCGCGCATGGCCGAGACGATGCGCGAGCGCTGCACGAACACCTCGCGCGCCTCCGGGTTCATCACCAGGTCGACGTAGCGCATGCGGTAGCGCTGCTCGACGTCGGCCAGGCCGTGGAACTTGTCCGGCAGCGGGCGCAGAGACTTGGTCAGCAGGCGCAGCGAGGTGGCCTTCACCGACAGTTCGCCGGTGCGGGTGCGGGTCAGGCCGCCCTGCACCGCCACGATGTCGCCCACGTCCCAGCCCTTGAAGGCCTCGTAGGCCTCGCCCAGGTCGCTGCCCTGCAGATAGAGCTGGATGCGGCCGCTCATGTCCTGGATCTGGGCGAAGCTGGCCTTGCCCATCACGCGCTTGGCCATCAGGCGGCCGGCCAGGGCCACGCGGCGATCCAGGCTTTCGAGCTTCTCGGCGGTCCAGGTGTCCTTGTCGGCGAACTCGGCCTGCAGGTCGCCGGCGTAGTCGGCGCGCACGAAGTCGTTCGGGAAAGCGATGCCCTGCCCGCGCAGGGCCGAGAGTTTCGCGCGACGCTCGGCGATCAGGCTGTTCTCGTCGGCGGCGGGCGGGGTCTGGCTCGGCTGGTCGGTCATGGCGGTGTCGTTCGTGGGAGGTGGGGCGCGGGGGCTCAGGCGTCGGTGCGCTTCGCGCCGACTTCCAGGCCGGCCTTGAGGCTGGCTTCGATGAATTCGTCGAGGTCGCCGTCGAGCACCNNGTGCGCAGGTCCTTGATGCGGCTCTGGTCGAGCACGTAGTTGCGGATCTGGCTGCCCCAGCCGATGTCGGACTTGGTGGCTTCCACCGCGTCCTTCTCGGCGTTGCGCTTCTGGATCTCGAGTTCGTAGAGCTTGGCGGCGAGCATCTTCATCGCGGTGTCGCGGTTGGAATGCTGGCTGCGGCCGGTCTGGCAGGCCACCACGATGCCGGTGGGCACGTGCGTGATGCGCACCGCCGACTCGGTCTTGTTCACGTGCTGGCCACCGGCGCCGG
>DNNT01000229.1 GCA_003497545.1 Arenimonas sp.
GCAAGCAGGCCATCGACGACGACGCCAACCAGACCGGCCAGATGCTCGCCACGCTCTGGGGCCGCCCGCAGGCCACCTTCGCCGGCAAGGTCGAGGTCAACGGCGAGCTCGCCACCGTGGTGCGCGAAGTCGACGCCGGCCTGGAAACCCTGGAAGTGCAGCTGCCCGCCGTCATCACCACCGACCTGCGCCTGAACGAGCCGCGCTTCATCAAGCTGCCCGACATCATGAAGGCCAAGTCCAAGCCGCTCGAAACCATCGCCTTCGCCGACCTCGGCGTGGAAGCGGGCGACCACCTCAAGACCAGCCACTACGCCCCGCCGGCCAAGCGCAGCAAGGGCGTGATGGTGAAGGACGTCGCCGAGCTGGTGTCGGCGCTCAAGGCCAAGGGCCTGGTGTAAGGAGACCATGACGATGAGCAAGATCCTGATCGTTGCCGAACACCTCGGCGGCAAGCTCAATTCCTCGACCGCGCGCTGCGTGAGCTGCGCCCAGGCCATCGCCGGCGCCGAGATCCACGTGGCCGTGCTGTCCGACGCGCCCGAAGCCGTGGCCGCCGAGGCCGCCCGGATCGCCGGCGTGGCCAAGGTCCTCACCGTGGCCAACGCCGCCAACGCCCACCCGGTGGCGCAGGTGCTGGCGCCGCAGGTGGCGAAGCTGGCCGCGGGTTATTCGCACGTGTTCGGCCCGTCCACCACCTTCGGCAAGGACCTGATGCCCTGCGTGGCGGCCCTGCTGGGCGTGGCCCAAGTGTCGGACATCATGGCGGTGGAAGGCTCGCATGTGTTCAAGCGGCCCATCTACGCCGGCAACGCCATCATCACCGTCGAGGCGCCGTCCTCGATGGCCGTGGTGGGCACGGTGCGCACGGCCTCCTGGCCGGCGGCCGGCAACGGCGACTCGGCGGCGGTGGAAGCCGCGTCCGTCGACGCCGCCCTGCCCTCGCACACGCGCTTCGTGTCGCTGCAGCAGGGCAAGTCGGACCGCCCGGACCTGCAGGGCGCGTCGAAGGTGGTGTCGGGTGGCCGCGCGCTGGGCTCGGCCGACGCGTTCAAGATCATCTATTCGCTGGCCGACAAGATGGGCGCGGCCGTGGGCGCCTCGCGCGCCGCGGTGGACGCCGGCTACGTGCCGAACGAACTGCAGGTGGGCCAGACCGGCAAGATCNNTGCCCGCCCGTTTTGTTTTCGCCACCAGTCGGGCAAGGCTCACTGCCTGACTGGCTACAAGTTCCATACTCAGGTCATCCTCGCTCCCCACGGCATGGCCATCTCCGACGACGAACGCGCCTTCTTCATCGCCCTGGGCCAGCGCATCGCGGCCCAGCGCAAAACGCAGGACATCACCCAGGTCGAGCGGGCCGAGCGGCTCGGCATCTCCCAGCAGGCAATGAACTCGTTCGAGAAGGGGCGCCGGCGCGTGCCGGTATCGCTGCTGCCGCTGATCGCGCAGACCCTGGAGACCACGCTTGAGGAGCTGGTCGCGCACGACGCGGCGTCGGTGGCGGCCGCGCCGAAGAAGCGTGGGCCGAAGAAGAAGATCAGGCAGCAGCTCGAGCTGATCGAGTCGCTGCCGCTGGCCGAGCAGCGCGCCATTGCTTAGGTGCTTGATTCGGCGCTCGCAGCGCATCAGTAGCGCCGCAGCTATCAAGCCCACAATGAAACTAGGCCCGCAGCGATACGGCCCTCACGCTTCAAACCATCGGACGCGCCTAGCGACCCTAATAAGCACGCTCACGGAAGCGAATCTGTTCCGCGTAGATCACAATTCCGTCGCCGCCCAAGAACGACATTGCGTGCCTCATACACCTTCGACGGATAGGCACCAACTCATGCACTGTCAGCGAAGGCGCAGTCGCAAACCTACGCCCGACAATCACAATCTTGAGCACACGCTCATAGGCGAATTCAAATTCACTGAGGCCGTTGTCAGCCCGGAAACGCATTTCGCCAGATCGCCCCTCCCAGACAAAGCTCAAAAGCCGCGAATGCCAAAGCGACCGATCTGACCCGAGGAGGAAGCGGTCATCCGTCACCGAATCCGCAACACCATCGGGGAGCAGCGAGAGATTTGAATCCAGCCAGTACAGGTAAGGATCCACATCCCATCGCGTCGGTGAGCCAAGATTTCGAATGAATTTGAACATTAGTCGCAAACCCCGCCACCCGGATCGCCTTGGCTACATACGCTGTTGACGCTGTTGTCTCCCAAGTAGCCAACTACCGCGGCCGCCGGCCCCAAGAATCGCGCGAATCGCCCAAAGCCGCGCGATTGAAGTTGACTAGGCGTATTTAGTCCACGCCTACCCATTTCGCGGCGAACGACTCGATTCAACCCTTGCTGCCCTTCTCGCCCAAGGTCCGGTGTGCTACGGCCCTTTTCGTGCTTGCCCCAGTCTCCATCCGTCCTGAGCGTATTGATCTCTTGCTTTCGAAGTCCATCGGTATCCCGGTCAGCGGCAGCACTTCGGAAGTCCTTGTTGTCCTCATAAACGTGCACTTCGAAACGACTTTCGCCTCGGACATTGACCTCATCAACGCGAACCACCTTTCCATCTCCGATGGACTCGTAGCCTTGTCTCCTGAGCTCCTTCGGAAGCTCACGATCCTTCCTTCCATCCGGATCAACAAACCGGTACGGATTGTTAGATGCGTACCGAAATCGATTAAACGCGTCGCCATTTATCGGATCCGTTGCAATTGGATCAACGCTCAGGAACCTCCCGATGGCCGGATCGTAATAGC
>DNNT01000120.1 GCA_003497545.1 Arenimonas sp.
GGCGGTGCCGTCGAGCTTGGTCACCACCAGGCCGGTCACGCGCACCGCGGCGTGGAACTGGCGCAGCTGGTTGAGTGCGTTCTGGCCGGTAGTGCCGTCGATGACCAGCAGCACTTCGTGCGGCGCGCGTTCGTCGAGCTTGGCCAGTACGCGGCGGATCTTGCCCAGTTCGGCCATCAGGCCCTGCTGGGTGTGCAGGCGGCCGGCGGTGTCGGCGATCAGGATGTCCATGCCGCGCGCCTTGGCGGCCTGCAGGCCGTCGAAGGCCACCGAGGCCGGGTCGGCGTCCTGGCCCTGGGCGATGACGGCCACGTTGTTGCGTTCGCCCCAGATCTTGAGCTGCTCCACCGCAGCGGCGCGGAAGGTGTCGCCGGCCGCCAGCATCAGGCTGTGGCCGTCGAGCTGGAAGCGCCGCGCCAGCTTGCCGATGGTGGTGGTCTTGCCCACGCCGTTCACGCCCACGGTGAGGATGACGAAGGGCTTGGCGGCCGGGTCGATTTCCAGCGGCTTGGCCACCGGGCGCAGCATGGCCAGCAGGTCGTTGCGCAGGGCGGTGAGCAGGGCCTGGGCGTCGGCGAAATCGCGCGCCTTCATGCGCTTGCGCATGCGCTCGACGATTTCGGTGGTGGCGGTGACGCCCACGTCGGCGCCGATCAGGGCGGTTTCGATTTCGTCGAGCAGGTCCTCGTCGAGCTTTGGATTGCGGGAGAACAGCCCGCCCAGGCTGCGCGCGAACAGGCTGCCGCCCAGCACGCCCTTCATGGCCTCGCGGCCCTCGGCGCGCTCGGCTTCGGCGCGGGCGGCCTTCTCCTCCTGGTGCACGGTGAAGGCGCGGGCCAGGTCGTCGGGGCTGAAACCGGAGCGCGCGGGGGCCACGGCGGGCTTGGCCGGCTCGGGTTTTTCGGGCTTTTTCTTCAGGAAATCGAACATCGCGCTGCTTTCGCGGACAATGGCCGGAATCTTACCACCCGGCTTCCTGCCCCTCCGATGAACCCGCGTCCCCCGGGCACCGTCCGAATCATCGCCGGCCAGCTGCGCGGCTCGAAGCTGCCCGTGCCCGACCGGCCCGGCCTGCGCCCCACCTCGGACCGGGTGCGCGAAACCCTGTTCAACTGGCTGCAGCCGAAGCTGGCCGGGGCGCGGGTGCTGGACCTGTTCGCGGGCACCGGTGCGCTGGGTTTCGAGGCGGCTTCGCGGGGCGCAGCGTTGGTGCGCCTGGTCGAGCGCGACCCCGGCCTGGCCCAGGGCCTGCGCGACAGCGCGGCGCGGCTGAAGGCCGCCGCCGTGGCCGTGGACACCGCCGACGCGCTCACCTGGCTGCAGCGCGCGCCAGACCAGGCCTTCGACCTTGTCTTCCTGGACCCGCCTTTCGAGGCCGGTCTGTGGGCGGCCGCGGCGGCCGCGCTGGGCCCATGGCTGGCGCCGGGGGCGTGGATCTACGTCGAATCGCCGCAGAACGTGGTGCCATCGCTGCCCCCGGGCTGGCTGCCGCACCGCGAGGGCCGCACCCGCGAGGTGCGATATGCGCTGTTGCGGGCGGAAGGGGGGCCGTTGCCGGAATCCGCTGCTACACTTCAGGCCGAATCCACCCCGCAGGGCGACTGATCGGCATGAGCCTGGCCCGAACCCGAGTCGCGGTCTATCCCGGCACGTTCGATCCCATCACCAACGGACACATCGACCTGGTCGCCCGGGCCGCGCCGCTGTTCGACAAGGTGATCGTGGGCATCGCCGAAAGCCCGGGCAAGGGCCCGGCCCTGCCGCTGGAGCAGCGCGTCGAGCTGGCCCGCATCGCCCTGGATGGCCACGCCAACGTCGAGGTCGTGGGCTTCCATTCGCTGCTGGCCCATTTCGTGCACGACATGGGCGCCGGCGTGCTGCTGCGCGGCCTGCGCGCGGTGTCGGACTTCGAATACGAATTCCAGATGGCCAGCATGAACCGCCACCTGATCCCGGACGTCGAAACGCTGTTCCTGACGCCCGCCGAACAACACAGTTTCATTTCTTCCAGCCTGGTGCGCGAGGTTGCGCGGCTCGGCGGCGACGTCTCCGGGTTCGTGCACCCGGCCGTCGCGCAGGCCCTGGCCGCCCGGTGGAAGCGTTCCTAAGCCCAACACACAAAAGAGGTACCGCCATGACCCGCGCTCTCGCTCCCGCCGCCCTGCTGCTCTCCGCCCTGCTGCTTTCCGCCTGCCAGAAGGCCGAGGAAGCCCCGTCCAACGAACCCGCCGCCCTGGTCGCGCCGGCCGGCTCCGACGACATGGCCTGGAAGGAATACCTGGGCCAGGTGGTCGGCCAGAACCAGGCCGGCGTCACCGACCGCGTCTTCCCGTACTACCTGCCGATGAACGCCGCCACCCCGGCCGAAGGCGACCAGGACGGCAAGACCATGTACGACCGCCAGCTCGAGAACGTCGCCGCCGTCGTGCAGCGCACGGTGCTGCCGGGCAACATGCTGGCCTTCGGTTCGCCGGACAGCGCCAAGATGGCCGACCTGATCGTCACCGCCTTCACCGGCGCCGAGCCGACCGCCCTCAAGGGTTCGCAGGTGCTGTTCATCGGCAATGCCGCCGACAACGAGCGCGTGAAGGCCGCCGTCGAAGCCGCCGGCGCCAAGTACGTCTTCGTCGAGGCCAAGTAAGCCTGGCCTGCCGGGAACCCGCCCTCGCGGCGGGTTCCCGCACACGGCCGGGACGCCCGCCATGTCCCTGCTGATCAACACCCTCTGCATCAACTGCGACGTCTGCGCCCCGGCCTGTCCGAACACCGCGATCAGCCAGGGCGAGACGATCTACGAAATCGACCCGCACCTGTGCACCGAGTGCGTGGGGCATTTCGACGAACCCCAGTGCGTGGTCGTCTGCCCGGTGGAGTGCATCGAACCCGATGCCGGCAACCCGGAGACGCAGGAGCAACTGCTCGCCAAGTACCACGCACTCACCCGAGGACAATCCGCCGCATGACCCGCCTGCTGTTGATCGGCCTGCTGCTGCTCGCGCCGCTGGCCCACGCCGACGCGCCCGCGCGCGCCGACCGTCCGTCCCAGGCCGGCATCGCCAGCGCGAACGCCTACGCCACCGACGCCGGCATGGAAGTGCTGGCCATGGGCGGCAACGCCTTCGACGCCGCCATCGCGGTCAGCGCCACGCTGGGCCTGGTGGAGCCGGAAAGTTCGGGCCTGGGCGGCGGCGGTTTCCTGCTGCTGCACGTGGCCAAGGACGGGCGCGACGTGTTCGTGGACGCCCGCGAGCGTGCGCCGCTGGCTGCCACGCGCGACATGTACCTCGACGCCGCCGGCAACGCCGACCGCGACAAGTCGGTGAACGGCGCGCTGGCCGCCGGCATCCCCGGCATGCCTGCCGCGCTGGACCATTTGGCCGCGAAGTACGGCCGCCTGCCGCTGTCGAAGTCGCTGGCGCCGGCGATCCGCCTGGCCCGCGAGGGCTGGCGCTTCGGCCCCAAGAATTCCGCCATGCTCGGCTGGCGCCGCGACGTGCTGGCGCGCAGCCCCGCCGCAGCGAAGCTGTTCCTGCGCAACGGCCAGGTGCCCGCCGAAGGCACGCTGATGCGCAACGAGGACTACGCCCGCACGCTTGAACTGCTGGCCTCGAAGGGCGCGCGCGGTTTCTACCATGGCGCCTACGCACGCAGGCTGGCGAAGGGCGTGCGCGCCGCCGGCGGCATCTGGAGCGAACGCGACCTGGCCGAATACGCCGTCGTCGAGCGCGAACCCATCCGCTTGCGCCACCGCGGCCACGACATCGTCACCGCGCCGCCGCCGTCGTCCGGCGGCGTGGCGCTGGCCACCATCCTCAACGTGCTCGAAGGCTACGACTACCCGCGCCTGGGCAAGGTCGAGCGCACCCACCTCACGGTGGAAGCCATGCGCCGCGCCTACCGCGACCGCGCGCTCTACCTGGGCGACCCGGACTTCGTGCAGGCGCCGGTGGCCATGCTCACCAGCGAAGCCT
>DNNT01000084.1:0-878 GCA_003497545.1 Arenimonas sp.
CTCGCGCGCACCCGCATGGCGGCGGCCCCGGGAAGGACCCGCGCAATGTGTTGTATTGTAATGAGTTGCGCCGCTCATTGATCTACGACCGAACTGCTCTTGACTGCCGCCGCGATGAGCGCCGCGCTCGTAACTATGCGCGGCTTAACGAGTTGTGCCAATCCTTCGAGAAGGTCCGCCGCTTCGCGCTCCTTAGCAGCAGACTCGGTTAGCGTTGCATCCGTAAACTGTTCTGCTGCATCAGCATCGGCCCGCAGCCATGCGACAAGCTCGTCAGCCCTGCACTTTGCTTCCTTCATCGCGCCTCCTTGCGCCAGCGGGTTCCGTCGTGGCAATACCATCCGGGGTCGAACGACCTGGTGGACAGGATCACGGCAAGCGCCAGCTCGGTCTCGCGGTGCACCGCGTAGCACTTGGAGATCGTCTCCTTGGGATAGACCGAGGCATAGCCCGCGTGCCCATCCTGGTCGGTCACCCGCCGCGTCTCGCGCGTGTGCTCGAGGCCGAGGGCGTCAGCCACAACCTGCAGCGGCGGCCGCGTCCCATATGGCAGGTGGGGGTTGATGCAGGGCGCACCAGAGCTCGGGCCGCTTTCCCACTGGACCGTGGCGCGCGACAGCAGCTCGACGTGGTGCGCCTCGAGGCGGAAGCGGGGGCGGATCATGACAGGCCGCCCAAGGGGAACAGCGCGGGCTGGTCGACGGAGCGCGCGGCCCGCAGGCCAGCCCGGATCTCGGTGGACTTGCACACCCGGCGATCCTCGACCACGCGCTCGAGCTCGGCGCTCAGCTGGGCGCTGAGGGCCTCAGCGTCGGCCGCGCGCGTCTCGGCCTCCCGCAGGCGCTCACGGCGTCGCTCGAGGACGCGGCGCAGGCGGG
>DNNT01000084.1:919-6964 GCA_003497545.1 Arenimonas sp.
TGCTGGGACTGGGTGCTCACTTGGCACCCCCTCGGGGCTTCTGGGGCTTCACTGACGGCGTGCCGTCCTTGATGAAGTCGAGGGCGGCCTGGCGCTCGGGCTCAAGGCTCAGCTCGTCCTGGAGCACTTCGATGCTGACGGCCAGCGACGAGCCGACCGTGACGTCGGCCAGGTCGTTGATGCGATCGCGGCTGTAGTCGGCGACGGCCGTGAAGTAGAAGGCCCCGCGCTTCTTCGCACCCCAGGGCGGAACGATCTGCACCGGCAGGGCGATCCCGACGCCGCCGGGCTCCTGGACGCTGAGCAGCAGCTGCGCCTTCTCCCCGCTCAAGGCGGCCACGGCCATCGACACCTCGCTGCGGGCCGGGACCATCAGGCCGATGACCAGGCTGCGGTTGTCGTCCCCGTCCTCGGTGACGTCGTTGCGCGCCGTCCACTCCTGCAGCCAGCCCATGCTTTGTTTCACGTCAGCTCCTTCTGGATCTTGCGGCGGCCGTCACTCCCCTTAAGGCAGGGGAGCCGAGCGGTGGGGTTGGGCCGGGCGGCCGCCGATTGCCCTCGTGCTACTGGCGAACGGGTCGGCCGCAGCCGCCGGGGGCGCTGGTCGGCGGCGTGTACGGGACGCCGTAGGGCGACTGCACGCCGAACCGCCGGGCGGTCGTGACCCCGACCATCTGCTCCCCCTGCATGACCGGGGTTGCCACCCGGTCGAAGGCGCGGACGTAGACCTGGTGTGGGACACCGACCGGGACGGTGAAGGTGGCCGTGGGGGTGACGGTCGAGTCGG
The DNA here is from genome assembly GCA_003497545.1 of Arenimonas sp. Lineage (GTDB taxonomy): Bacteria > Pseudomonadota > Gammaproteobacteria > Xanthomonadales > Xanthomonadaceae > Arenimonas. Next base: position 1,707 of record DNNT01000084.1, read on the forward strand.
CGCCGGCCACGGCCTGGACGGTCCAGGCGGAGGTGCCGATCTTCGTCCACCACTGGTAGCCGACCGGGGTGTTGCCGGTCGTCGGGGCGGTGGCGGTGTAGGTGACGGCCTCCTGGGCTTGGCCCGCGGGCGGGAAGGCGGCCAGGGCGATCAGGAACAGAACCGCGGCGGCGAGCTGGGCCACCCGTCGGCTGTTCCACGTAGAACTTCGCCGGGAATCGTCATACTGCGTGATCATGGGAATCCCCCTCGTCGTGGGTTTCGGCCGGGCGGCCGGGTGTGCGGGCGCCGGGTGCGCCCATTCGGACGGTAGCTCGGCCTATGCCGTCTTCGTCGATCCACGCCTTCTCTACGGTGCCGATTACCTCGGCGTCGTCTACCCACTCCCGGCGGCCGGGCCAGGTGGGCTCGCTCAGAGTGCCGCGGCGCTCGGCCCACTCGATCAGGAGCAGGATGGCGGCGCACACCAGGTAGGCGGTCAGGGCCTCGACCGGTCGCTTGGAGGCGAACCAGAAGAGGGCCGCGCCGGCCAAGAAGAGGGCGAGGTAGGTTAGGCGGGCGGTCATGGGGTGGCCTCGGGGGATGCGGCGGCCAGCAGCTCCTTGCCCTTGTCGGTCAGAAATCCCGCTCGCAGGCTCACCCCGTAATCGATCAGTCCGCGGCGCTCGGCGNNGTCGGGCTGGCCGGTGCGCTGAGCGAGCAACTCGTATGGCCATCTCCCCGCACCGCGCGGCTGCGCTTCGATGCACCCGTCCGCAGATCTGCCCCAGGTCACAGCCGCGTCGACGTAGGCCTGCAGCACCTGGATGTCGGTGATGTCCTTGCGGGCCATGGTCAGCCACCCCCCCCCTGCTTGCGCACCAGGTGATCGACGTAGACCGCCCAGTGCACGGCCACGCCGCAGGTCATGGTCGGGACTCGAATGCCGAGCCCGGCCTGAAATTCCGACAACGGGATCGACTTGCGTCCCTTGGCGGCCGTGCGGTAGTCGGCCGGCGCCAGGGCGTAGACCTGGTTCGCCTCTCGGAACTCGATCAGCAGGAACGACGCCGCGAGCCGCGGGATGGCGTTGCGCTCGAAGGTNNAGCTGGTGCTCGTGCACGAAGACGCGGCGGTTCAGACCGAGGCCGGTCTCGATCACCAGGCGGGCGCCGTTCACGCTCTTGCACTCGATGGCCACAGGGACACCGAAGAGGTGGCCCATCAGGTCGATGGTGGACTGTTCGCGGACAATGATGGGCTTCCCGGCGTGGGGGCCGTGGTCGGCGGTCCCGATCTGTCGGAAAGGCACCGGGACCTCGATGATCTGGCCGTGACCGCGCCGGGCGTAGGTCTCGCCGCTGATCAGGCAGGCCCGCTGGAACTGGTTGCCGCGCAGGCCGAGGTTGGCCATGGCCTGCGGCCTGGGCGCGGCGGGTGCCTCGCCGACCGCGACCTTGGCGGCGGTGCCGCGAATGAATGCCGGACGCCGGAATGCTTTCTTCGTTGTGCTCACCGCCCGGTGACCTCCCGAGTGTGCATTTCCGGCGCCCGGCGGTTCCACGGCAGGACGTAGTTGCCTTCTTCCCACGGTGACCAATCGACGCGAGCGAAGCAGCCGAGCTCCTCCGAGATCGCGCAGAGGCGGATCAGGGCCTCGTCCTTGTCGATCTTGCCGGCGGCCCGCATCGCGAGCACCGGGCGCTGGCGAAGGTCGAACTCGCCGAGGACCTCGTCGGGCCAGCCGGTCCAGCGTGGGCGGTCAGACGTAGGCATCCTGACTCACCCCCTGGCGACGCTGCTGCAGCAGCTGGTGGACGCGGGAGACGTCGCCCGGGCCGAAGACCGGGAACGGATGCGGCNNCGTGCCGGCGTCTCCGGCCTCGAGCTCGAGCTGCTCCTCGAGGCGGGCGAGCACCGCGCGGCGCACCGGCGGGTCGGCGGCCTCGAGCTCGAGGTCGATCTGGCCGGGGCGCAGCTTCGGCAGGCGATCCCAGAGGGCGTTGACGGCGGCCTCGTGGGGCGGTCGTTCTGCGTCGGCGTGCTCTTCGTCGGACTTCGGGATGCGCTCGAGGAGCTGCCGCCAGAGCGTGACCGAGGCCTTCGACGGCGGCCATGGGAGGACGCGGCCGTGATCCGTGCTCCGCGGGACTCCGTCGGCCAGGTCGATGCCGCGCTCGACGGCCATCTCCTCGAGCATCCGCCGCTGGCCGGGCGTGGCTTCGGCGGGCTGGCGCTCGGCTCGCGGTGGCGGCGCTGGGTGTGCCGGGGGCTTCGCCGGGCGCTTCCGGGCTCCGGGAGGCGCGACAGCGCGAACAGGGGGGGGCGGCGACGGCGCAGCCGGCGGCGGGGTCGCGCTCGCGCGCNNGGGGATTCGGGGAACGATCTGAGATCCTTCGGTGAAGGCTTCGCCGAAGACTTCCGTGAAGGCTTTCAGGAAGGCTTCGGACGAGCCGCGCTCGGGCTTGAACTCGTTCTCAAGGAACGACTTCACGCGCAGCAACCATTCGCGCTTCAGGGCGCACTCGGGGATCAGGTCGTACCTCTTGGCCCAGCCGCGGATCACGTTCGGACTGGCCGGCGGGTTGTAGCGGATCGCGTTCTTGACGTACACCACACGAGCCTCCCAGTCGGCTTGCGCGAGGCCTTCCCTGTAGACTTCACCGAAGGCTTCACGGAAGCCTTCCAGCTCCCAACCGAGGGCCTCGGACATGCCCCGCTCCCCCGCTACCGAGAGACCGGGCATCGAGTCGGTGTGGGGGCCGTACAGCAGGTACTCGAACAGGGTGCGGCCGTTCGGCTGCGGCTTGGACAGGCGCCGATACTTCTCGTCGCCGTGGATGCGGATGTCGATCTTCCTGTGCCAGCTCATGGATAGCTCCGTCTGAGTCGGGTCCGTCGGTTCGATCTACTGGTCGTCGGTGGCCGGCTCGGCCTTGGGTTCCACGAGCTCGTAGGCCTTGCCGCAGTGGGCGCAGGCCGGGTGGTAGTCCTCGCCCCTCAGGACGCGCATCGCGGACTTCTCCGGGGTCGAGGCGACGCGGCAGGCGCATGCCTTGCGCCAGGTGCGGGGCTTGCCGTCACGCATGGGGGACCCCCTCGTTGATCAGGTGGACGGTGACCAGGACGCGGCGATCGCCGTCGTTCTCTTTCGTCTGGAACAGCCGCAGCTTGTTCAGGTAGGTCTCGGGGTGCGGCCACTGGCGACCGAGCTCAGACCAGGGCTGGATCTCGAAATCGGGGGGAATGAATGCGGTGTAATGCATCACGCACCCCCTTCGGGGAACAGGGATCGTTGCCCGGCAAGCTCCGTCTTGCCGGGCCTGCGGCCGCGAGAGCCTCCCGTTGCTCCCGTGACCGTCCTGTACTGCAAGGCGCCGCGAGTCACGTGGAGCCAGCGTCGGCCGCGCAGGATGTTGTTGACCGTCGCATCGCCGATTCCGAAGCGGCTCCCGATTGCTGCTTGGGTCATACCCCCGCCCTGGGCGAGGCGGATGATCTCGAGCACGTCTTCCCTGGTCAGCCGGCAGTTGTGATGCTGCTCGACGCACCGCTCTTTGGTGCGCATGTCGGCCATGTTGACCGAGTGATCGCCCAGGAACAGGTGCTCGGGATTGACGCAGGAGCGGTTGTCGCACTTGTGCAGCACCAGGTCATCGACCGGCAGGCTGCCGCGGAACAGGAACCAGCTTACGCGGTGGGCGCGCCAGTTGGTGCCGCGGAACCAGGCATTGCCGTAGCCCCCGGTGTCAAGGCACCGCGCCCACTCCCAGCAGCCGGTGGCCTGGCCGATCGCCACCTTCTGCAAAAAGTCGCACCGCTCAGCGTCGGTGGGCGGGGTTGACGTTGCCTCCCTGAGACGGGAGCGGTTGCACTTGCTCATGGCTACCGCACCTCCTGGTCGTAGGTCCGGCAGCCGAGCATCGGGTAGCGGCGCTCGCAGATCGTGCACCTGTCGGCGCCGGTGGCGTGCCAGTAGACGGCCAGGTCTGCCGCCGGCGACGGGATCTCCCTACCGCAGATCGTGTGGCGGCGGTCGTTGGCGACCAGGTGGAGGCACCCAGGAAGGATCTGCTGGCCGCTGGGGTGGCAGCCGAGGCGGTGCCAGCGGACCGTGGCCGGGCGGGGCTTCTGAGCGCCCAGGAGACGCCATGCTCCACGCGGGATCAGCCGGCCTCGGGCGATGTCCGCGAGGCAGAAGCGCCCCCCTCGGGCGACCTCCAACGCCCGGAGGTGCTGGAAGTGCGGGCGGAGCTGGGCCGCGAGGGCGGCGCGGTCGAAGGGCTGGGGGGGGGTGGGGGTTGGCATCAGAACACCCCCGCGCCATCTACGAACNNCAGCCTGGTCGTGATCGGTGACTCGCCGCGGGCGCGCGCGGCGACCAGGGGGGACCGGCAGTCGCCGGGGCGCATCTTCTTCAGCACCTTGCGGCGGATGTGCTCCCACTGCTTGCCGCCGAAGCTGCCGCCGCCTCGGACGCGGATCTGGTTGCGCAGGACCTGGCGGGCGAGGCTACTCATGGCCGACCTCCGCGGGCTGCGGGAACTTCTTCCTGATGTCGGCCGCGGCCTCCTCGAGGCCGGGACACACCTCGTAGTTCCGCCCAAACCGAGCGCGCTTGTGCAGCATGAACGCCGTGTACCCGCGCGACGACGAGGCAACTTCGACTCGGATGCAGCGGTCGTGGCCCAGGACGACTAGGCGGGTGAGCAGGTCCCGGTCGGTGGTCGAAAAGTTCTGCAGAAGGCCGCCGACACGGATGCCGTGCGAGGTGGCGTCCTCGATGCGGGCAGACGTTCCCCTGATGTGATGCTCGCCACCGACGACGTCGCAGATCAGGTCGAAGCACTCGATCTGCTTGGGGGTCATCAGCTCGCGGGTGAGGCCCTTCTTCATGCCGGGCCCCCTTCCCCGTTCAGGCGCCACCAGGGCAGGGGCTGGCTGGGCGAGGCCTCGTCTGGCGCGCGCGTGGGTGCGCCAGGCGCTCCGCAGTCGGAGATCAGCCGGGCCACGTCGTAGGCGTCCAGGACGCACTCGAGGGCCTGGGCCTCGCCCAGCGTTGTCGAGACGCTGGACCAGGAGTCTGGGACGTAGGCGGCCAGGGCCGCCGGCAGCTCGTCACGCGGGACGTTCAGCTGGGCCATGACGCGGCCGAGGGCTTTGGCCATCGGGGCGGCCATGAGGGGGTGCAGGGTGCTGGTGTTCATCGCGCCTCCTTCACGCCGTCGACCTTGCGGAACTTGATCGGGGCCGGGTCGCGGTAGCTGATCTCGACCGCC
>DNNT01000171.1 GCA_003497545.1 Arenimonas sp.
CCAGGTCGAAGGCCTGGCCGGTGCGGTACTGCACGCCCGGCCACAGCACCAGCGCGATGCGGTGGCCGTGTTCGCCCAGCACGCGGTCGATGGCGGCCAGCGAAATCGTGCCGTTGGCCTCGTCGGACTCGACTTCGATCAGGTCGCGGGCCGGGTCGAAGCCGTGGAAGCGGATCTGCGCGGCCACCGCGTGGCGGTCGGAGGGAAACGCACCGGCTTCGATCACGATGGCCGGGCGCTCGGCCGTGGGCCGGTAGAAGCTCACCATCAGCAGGTGCAGGTTGGCGGTGAGCGAGTTCATCGCCACCACTTCCGAGGGCAGGGCGCCGGCGATGTGCGCCAGGCCGTCGCGCACTTCGTTGTGGTAGGGCATCCACGGGTGGCGGCCGTGGAAATGCGCCTCCACGCCCAGCGCGGCCCAGTCATCGAGCTCCTGCAGCAGCGCGTCGCGCACGCCGCGCGGCTGCAGGCCGAGCGAATTGCCGCAGAAGTAGGCCTGCTCGCCGTCGCCGTGGCGCGGCAGCAGGAACTGGTCGCGGAAGTGGCGCAGCGGGTCGGCGGCGTCCAGGGCTTCGGCCGGGACCTCGTGCAGCTGCTCGCTCATTCGAACCTCGCGTGGGGCAGGCCGAGCCATTCCAGCGCGGTGCCGTGGTAAAGCCTGGCCTCGTCGGCGGGCGGCAAGCCCAGCGCGGCGATGCCGGCGCCCGGTTCCTGTTCGCCCAGCGGGAAGGGGTAGTCGGTGCCCAGCATCACCCGCGGCACGCCGACGGTGTCGAGCAGGTAGCGCAGGGCGCGGTTGTCCGCGACCCAGCTGTCGAAATACAGCTGGTCGAGGTACTTGCGCGGGTTGTGCGGGTTGTCGGTGGCCACCAGGTCGGGGCGCATGTTGAAGCCATGCTCGATGCGGCCGATGGTGTACGGGAAACTTCCGCCGCCATGGGCCAGGCAAACCTTCAGGCGCGGGAAGCGTTCGAGCACGCCGCCGAAGATCAGCGCGCAGGCGGCGCGGCTCTGCTCGGCCGGCATGCCCACCAGCCAGGGCATCCAGTACTTGGGCATGGACTCGGCGCCCATCATGTCCCACGGGTGCACCAGGATGGCCGCGCCCAGGTCCTGCGCCGCTTCGAAGAAGGGCTGCAGCTCGGGCGCGTCGAGGTTCCATTCGCCGATGTGCGAACCGATCTGCACGCCCTGCAGGCCCAGCTGCTCCATGCAGCGCTCGAGTTCCTGGATGGCCAGGCGCGGCGACTGCATGGGCACCGTGCCGATGCCGGCGTAGAGGCGGCGGTGTTCGCGGCAAGCCTCGGCCATGTGGTCGTTCAGGGCCTGGTGCAGCTCCAGCGCGTGCTGGGCCTTGGCCCAGTAGCTGAACATCACCGGCACCGTGCTGATCACCTGCACCTGCACGCCGAACCTGGCGTAGTCGGCGATGCGTTCGCGCGGGTCCCAGGTCTTGGACCAGATTTCCCGGAAGAACTTGCCGTCCTTGTAGATGCGCGCCCGGCCGTCCTCGTGGTGGATCACCGGGAAGCGGGCGTCGCCGTACTTTTCGGCCAGGTTCGGCCAGGTGCGGGGCAGGTAGTGCGCGTGGGTGTCGATCTTGAGCATGGCGCCATTCTAGCCCGCGCCGCTCAGGCGCCCAGCCAGCCCGCGAAGGCCGCGTAGGCAGGGATGCCCAGCGCGAGGTTGAAGGGGAAGGTCAGGCCCAGCGCCGCGGTGATGCAGCGGCCGGTGTCGGCCTCGGGCAGCGAGGCGCGCACCGAGGCCGGCGCGGCGATGTACGAGGCGCTGGCCAGCATGGCGCCGAACACCGTGGCGCCGGCTTCGCCCAGCCCCAGCGCGTGGCCGATGCCCACGCCGGCCAGGCCGTGCACGATGGGCAGCACCGTGGCGTACACCAGCAGCCGGCCCATGCCGCGGCCCAGCTGGCGCAGCTGGCCGGCGGCCACCAGGCCCATGTCGAGCATGAAGAGCATGAGCATGCCCTGGAACAGCTGGAAGTACATGGCGTCCACCGCCTGCACGCCGGACCTGCCGGCGATGGCGCCGATGGCCAGGCCGCCCAGCAGCAGCACCGCGGTACGACCGGTGAGCACTTCGCGCACCTGCGGCCAGCTCGGCCGGCCGCCGCCGCGGGCCAGGCCGATGCCCAGCAGGATGGCCGGGATTTCCAGCGCCACCACCAGCGCCACCAGCACTTCCACCGGCTGGCCGCCGGTACGCTCGACGAACTGCTGCGCGGCGATGAACGTCACCGCCGACACCGAGCCGTAGTGCGCCGCCAGCGCGCCGGCCTGCAGGGGCACGTCGCGCAGCCAGGCGCGCGCCACCAGGTAGGCCGAGGCGGCGGTGGCCACGCCGGCCAGCACGGTCACGGCCAGCAGCAGGGCCAGGTTGTCGGGCGGGTCCTGGCGCAGGGCCACGCCGCCCTTGAGGCCGATGGCCAGCAGCAGGAACAGCGACAGGTAGGCCTGGATGGCCGGCGGGATCTCCAGGTCACTGCGCAGCGCGCGCGCCACCAGGCCCAGGCCGAAGGCCAGGACCACGGGGGAAAGCAGGTTGGCGGCCAGCAGTTCGGTCGCGATCGACATGGCTCAGCCCGCGTCGTACTTCGCGGGCGCAGGGTTCACGTGGCCGCAGGCCTTGCAGGTGCGGTGCTCGCGCGAGCGGTAGAAGCGGTCGAAGACGGCGTGGAACTGGTTCTCGATGTCCACCAGTTCGAAGTACTCGGAGTACAGCGGGTGGTTGCAGTCCTCGCAGTACCACAGCAGGCCATCCTTTTCGCCGGCGCGGCGCTTGCGCTCGATCACCAGGCCGATGCCGCCCGCCATCCGCTGCGGCGAATGCGGCACGCAGGGCGGCAGGTAGAAGACTTCGCCCGCCTTGATGGGAATGTCGCGCACCTTGCCGCCTTCCTGCACCTTCAGCACCATCTCGCCCTCGAGCTGGTGGAAGAACTCGGGGCCTTCCTCGACGTGGAAGTCGGTGCGTTCGTTCGGGCCGCCGACGACCATCACGATGAAGTCGCCGTCGACGATGCACTTGTTGCCCACCGGCGGCTTGAGCAGGTGCCGGTGTTCGTCTATCCACTGTTGCAGGTTGAACGCGGGGGTGAGCATGTCAGCGGGCCTCCGGGAAAGCCGCCACGCACTTGAGTTCGATCGCGATCGGCGTGGGCAGGGCGGTGATGCCCAGCGTGGTGCGGCAGGGCGCCTTGTTGATGTCCGGGAAATATTCGGCCCAGACGGCATTGTAGGCCTGGAAATCGCGCTGCATGTCGGTGAGGTAGACGGTGACGTCCACCAGCCAGTCCCAGCGGCACTGGCTGGCCTCGAGCACGGCGCGCACGTTGGCGAAAACCGAGTGGCACTGGGTGACGATGTCGTAGTCGATCAGCCGGCCGGCGGCGTTGTAGACGTTGCCGGGGATGGCGTTGCTGCCCGGCGTGCGCGGGCCGATGCCCGAGAGGAACAGCAGCTGGCCGACGCGCCGGGCGTGCGGGTACAGGCCCACCGGGCGCGGCGCGGTGTCGGTGCGGATGATGTCGCTCATGCCTCGTCCTTGAGTTTGCCGCGGATGTGGGTCATGGCCAGGTCGTAGGCGAGCGGAAGTTCCTCGGGCGAATCCACGCCCATGCCCAGCTCGCGCACGCGGCCGTCGAGCAGGGAATACACCCAGGCGTGCACGCTCAGCTTCTGGCCGCGCGCCCAGGCGTCCTGCACGATGGTGGTCTGGCAGACGTTCACCACCTGCTCGACCACGTTCAGCTCGCAAAGGCGCGCGTGGCGCAGCGATTCGAACTCGACCTCGGCCAGCATCGGCGCGTGCTTGCGGGCCACGTCGCCGACGTGGCACAGCCAGTTGTCGGCCAGGCCCACGCGGGTGCCCGTGAGCGCGGCATGCACGCCGCCGCAGCCGTAGTGGCCCACCACCAGGATGTGCTCGACCTTGAGCACGTCGACGGCGAACTGGATGGTGCTCAGGCAATTGAGGTCGGTGTGCACGACCACGTTGGCGACGTTGCGGTGAACGAACACTTCGCCCGGCTGAAGGCCGGTGATCTGGTTGGCCGGCACGCGCGAATCCGAGCAGCCGATCCACAGGTACTTGGGCGACTGCAGCTGCGAGAGGCGCTTGAAGAACTGCGGGTCCTCGGCGCGCACCTTCGCGGCCCATTCCCGGTTCTTGTCGAGCAGTTCCTTCAGGGGCATCGGTTCATCCCAGGTCGATGGTGACGTTCTTGGCCTCGGTGAAGAAGCGCATGGCTTCCTGGCCACCCTCGCGGCCGATGCCGGACTGCTTGTAGCCACCGACCGGCATCTGCGCCGGCGATTCGCCCCAGGTATTGATCCAGCAGATGCCAGCCTCAAGGCGATGGATGATGCGGTGCGCCCGCGTCAGATCGGTGGTGACGACGCCGGCGGCGAGGCCGTACTCGGTGTCGTTGGCGCGGCGGATGACCTCCTCTTCGTCCTGATATTCGAGCAGGCTCAGCACCGGGCCGAAGATCTCCTCGCGCGCAATGCGCATGCCCGGCTTCACACCTTCAAACACCGCCGGCGAGAGGTAGTACCCGTGCTCGTAGACCCCGCCGCTCAGGCGCTCGCCGCCGCACAGCAGCGTGGCCTCACCC
>DNNT01000274.1 GCA_003497545.1 Arenimonas sp.
TCGTCTTCAAGATCCAGGCCAACATGGACCCGCAGCCCCGCGACCGCGTGGCCTTCCTGCGCGTGTGCTCGGGCAAGTACGAGGCCGGCATGAAGGCCTTCCACGTGCGCAGCGGCAAGGAAGTGAAGCTGGCGAACGCGCTCACCTTCATGGCGTCCGACCGCGAGATCGTGGAAACCGCCTACCCCGGCGACGTGATCGGCCTGCACAACCACGGCACCATCCAGATCGGCGACACCTTCACCGAAGGCGAAGGNNCTGGGCTTCACCGGCATCCCGAACTTCGCGCCGGAGCTGTTCCGCCGCGCCCGCCTGCGCGACCCGCTCAAGCTCAAGCAGCTGCAGAAGGGCCTGGCCCAGCTTTCCGAAGAAGGCGCCACCCAGTTCTTCCGCCCGCTGATGAGCAACGACCTGATCCTGGGCGCGGTGGGCGTACTGCAGTTCGACGTGGTGGCCTACCGCCTGAAGGACGAATACAGCGTCGACGCCAGCTTCGAGCCGGTGTCGGTGGCCACGGCCCGCTGGATCAAGGGCGGCACGCCGAAGAAGCTCGAGGAGTTCCGCGAGAAGAACGCCATGAACCTGGCGGTCGACGCGGCCGGGCAGCTGGTGTACCTGGCGCCCTCGCGCGTGAACCTGCAGCTCACCCAGGAGCGCTGGCCCGACTTCGAGTTCGCGGCCACCCGCGAGCACGCCCAGGCGTTGGCGGTCGAATGAACCCGGCTGGAGCGATTGCTCCAACCGCGGCGCGCACGCTGCCCCCATGACCGACTACGAGCACGACCACGAATCGCCGCGCGAAGAGCTGGCCAACGCCATCAGCCACGGCCTGGGCGCGGTGGCGGCGCTGGTGGGCGGCACGGTGCTCATCACCCTGTCGGCGGCCTTCGGCAACGGCTGGCAGCTGGCGGGCGCCATCGTGTTTACGGTGGCGCTGGTGCTGCTGTACCTGGCGTCCACGCTCTACCACGCCAGCACGAACCGCGCGCTGCGCGGCAAGCTCAAGGTGTTCGACCACTGCGCCATCTTCGTGCTGATCGCCGGCACCTACACGCCGTTCACGCTGGTGGGGCTGCGCGAGGACGGCGGCTGGTGGCTGTTCGCGGCCATCTGGACGCTGGCGGCGGCGGGCGTGGTGTTCAAGCTGTTCTTCACCGGCCGCTTCAAGGGCCTGTCCACCGCCATCTACATCGCCATGGGCTGGATGGTGGTGACGGCCATCGGGCCGTTCCTGCGGCAGATCCCCACCGACACGATGGCCTGGCTGCTGGGCGGCGGCGTGGCCTACACGGCCGGCACGTATTTCTACATGCACAAGCGCATCCCGTTCGCGCATGCGATCTGGCACGGCTTCGTCGCGCTGGGCAGCGCCTGCCACTTCGTGGCCGTGACGCACCAGGTGGTGCCGCTGTAAGCAATTTTGTAGGAGCGCTAGCTGGCGATGTATTGCTGGAGCTGGGCGATTTCCTGCTGCTGGTCTTCAATGACGGCCTTCACCAGGTCGCCGATGGACACCAGGCCCACCACCTTGCCCTCGTCCATCACCGGCAGGTGGCGGATGCGGCGCTGGGTCATCATGGCCATGCAGGTTTGCGCGGTGTCGGTGGGCGTGACCGTGACCACGGGGCTGGACATGATCTGCGCCACCGGCGTGTCGGCCGAGGAACGGCCCTGCAGGATCACCTTGCGCGCGTAGTCGCGTTCGGTGGCGATGCCGATCAGTTCGGTGCCCTGCATCACCAGCACCGAGCCGATGTGGTGTTCGGCCATCAGCCGCACCACCTCGAGCACGGGCGCCTCTTTCGGCACGGCGACGAGCTTGCCGGCCTTGCCGGCGAGGATCTGGTTCACGTTGCGCATCTGGACGCCCTCCGCTGACCCTTGCGCCGATCATAGACCCGCGCGGCCGGGGTTTCACCTACCGCGGCAGCCGGGCCTCGGAGACCAGATACAGCGGGCGCTGCTTCACTTCGACGTACAGCCGGCCCAGGTATTCGCCGATGATGCCCAGCGCCACCAGCTGCACGCCGCCGAGGAATAGCACCACGGTCATCAGCGAAGGCCAGCCCTGCACCGGGTCGCCCCAGAGCAGCGTGCGGGCCACGATCCACACGCCCCAGGCGAAGGCCACCAGCGCGGTGAGCACGCCGACATAGGTGGCCAGGCGCAGCGGCACGGTGGAGAAGCTGGTGATGCCCTCGAGCGCCAGGTTCCACAACCGCCAGTAGTTGAACTTGCTGCCGCCGGCCAGGCGCGGCGCGCGTTCGTAGGGCAGCGACACCTGGCGGAAACCCACCCAGGTGAAAAGCCCCTTCATGAAACGCTGGCGCTCGAGCAGCTGCCGCAGCGCGTCGAGCACGGGGCGCGACATCAGCCGGAAATCACCGGTGTCGCGCGGGATGGGCGTGTCCGACAGGCGCGTCATGACGCGGTAGAAACCGGCGGCGGTGAGGCGCTTGAGCCAGGTTTCGCCGTCGCGGCGGGTGCGGGTGCCGTAAACCACATCGAAACCTTCGCGCCATCTCGCCACGAAGGCCGGGATGAGTTCCGGCGGATCCTGGCCGTCGGCGTCGAGCACCAGGGCGGCGTCGGTGTCCACGTGGTCCAGGCCGGCGGTGAGCGCCAGCTCCTTGCCGAAGTTGCGCGCCAGGCGCAGCAGCGACACGCGCGCGTCNNCAGGCGCCGGAGCACGCCCCAGGTGTCGTCGCGGCTGCCGTCGTCGACGTAGAGCACGCGCGACTCCGCGTCGAGCCCGTCGAGCACGGCCGACAGGCGGCGATGCATCTCAGGCAGCGCCGCCTCCTCGTTGTAGGCGGCGATGACGACAGTGAGCGAACGGTTCCCGGCCATGCCGCGAAGCATACCGCCCGGGGCGTCAGCGGGGGGCGTCGAGGTAGGCGGGGCCGCCGAGCTGGCGCACCTGGCGCTGGATCCAGGCGGCGCGCTGGCGCACGTAGGGGCCGGGGCTGGCGGCGCTGTACTTCTTCGGGTTCGGCAGCACCGCGGCCAGGCGCGCGCATTCGGCGCCGGTGAGCGCGCTGGCGGGCTTGCGGAAAAAGGCCTGCGCCGCCGCTTCGGCGCCGTACACGCCGTCGCCGAACTCGGCGATGTTCACGTACACCTCCAGGATGCGGCGCTTGGTCCAGGTGGCCTCGATCAGCACCGTGTAGCCGGCCTCCACCGCCTTGCGGAAGTAACCACCGCCGCCCCACAGGTACAGGTTCTTGGCCACCTGCTGGCTGATCGTGCTGGCGCCGCGCACGCGGCCGCCGCGGGCGTTGCGGTCGAGCGCCTTCTCGATGGCGGCGAAATCGAAACCCGAATGCGTGGGGAAGGCCTGGTCCTCGGCCGCCACCACGGAAATCGGCAGGCAGGCGGCGATGTCTTCCAGGTCGCGCCATTCCTGCCGCAGCTCGAAACCTTCTTCGCCCAGGCCTTCCACCTGCCGGATCAGCATGAACATCGACGTCGGCGGGTCCAGCCAGCGCAGCGGCAGCACCTGGGCCAGCATCAGCAGCGGCAGCAGCACCGGCAGCCACAGCAGGCGGCGAAGCCAGCGGCGGCGCGGGCGCACGGGCGCAGCGGGGTCGGGCCGGCGCACGGCCTGTTCGCGGGGGGAAGGCATGGGCGGCAATGTAACCGCCCCGCACGGTAAAATCGCGCCATGACCGACCACCCCGACCGCGATTCCCTCACCCGCTTCCTGCTCGAACGCTCCGGCGTGCGCGGCGTGGTGGTGCACCTCGACGAGGCCTGGCAGCAGATCGCCGGCCGCGCCCACTACCCCGCCGGCGTGGCCGCGCGCCTGGGCGAAACCTGCGCCGCCGCGGCGCTGTTCACCGGCCATGCCAAGATCGACGGCCGCCTGAGCGTGCAGCTGCGCGGTACCGGCGCCCTGCGCACGCTGTTCGCCGAATGCACCGCCGCCCACACCGTGCGCGGCATCGCCCACTTCGAAGAACCGGTGCTCGAGCCGCTCACCCCGCGCGCCTTCGGCCCGGGCTCGATCCTGGCTATCACCATCGAATCCACCCCGCCCGGCGCCCAGGAGCTCACCCGCTACCAGGGCCTGGTGGGCCTGGACGCCGACAGCCTGGCCGAAGCGTTCGAGGGCTACTTCCAGCAGAGCGAACAGCTGCCCACCCGCGTGCTGCTGGCCAGCGTGGAAGGCCGCGCCGCCGGCCTGATGCTGCAGCAGCTGCCCGGCGGCCACGGCGACGCCGACGGCTGGGACCGGGTGAACGCCCTGTTCGAAACCCTGCACGGCCAGGAGCTGGCCACCACCCCGGTGGAAACCCTGCTCTGGCGCCTGTTCCACGAAGAAGGCGTGCAGGTGCTGGGCCGCACGCCGCTGCGCTTCGCCTGCTCCTGTTCGCGCGAGCGGGTGTCGGACATGCTGCGCAGCCTGGGCCTGGACGAGGCCCGCGCCGCCCTGCAGGAAGGCGTGGCCGAGGTGCACTGCGACTTCTGCGGCCAGGGCTACCGCTTCGAACCTGAACAGATCGAAGCCCTGTTCAGCAAAGCACCCAACGCCCCCGGCCCGCAGCGCCTCCAGTAGCGGGCCATGGCGGGAAAGGTTAATTTCCTGTAAAATCAGGCCATCCGCTCCGGGAACTTATCGGGTTGGGTGAGGCTCCAAGGGGCCACTGAAGGAAACCACGCCATGTCGCCGCTGCTGCGCCCCATCGCCGGAATCATGCTCGCCCTCGCGGCGGNNCTCGGCGAGCAGGCGAACAACGACGCGTCCACCACCGCGCTGCCCATCGTCAACAACCGCAGCGGCGAAGTGGAAGCCTTCCTGCTCATCGAAGGCCAGCAGCGCGAACCGTCCGCGCTCGACCGCATCCTCGGCCGCACCGCCACGCCTTCGGTCGGCGCCGGCGTGGTGCTGCCGCTCGACAATGGCCGCCGCATCGGCGCCAGCCTCGCGCTTGAATCGAACCCCACGCTCGGCCTGCTGTGCGACAACAGTGCCGTCGCGCGCAGCGTCGGCCAGCTGGCGCGCCATTGCCTGGTCGCGAACCTGGCGCCGGCGCCCGCCGTGCCGCTGGCGCTGTCGCGCCCGGGCCTGCGCGCGCAGGCCACGCTGGAAGGCGACCGCAGCCGCGTCACCGCCAGCCTGGGCCTGAACAACTTCGAGGCCGAGGGTCCGCTGGCCCTGCCCGGCGCGCGTTTCGGCAGCGCCAACACCGACCTCATCCTCAGCCTCAACGGCGCCGGCATCGAGCAGCAGGACATCGGCCTGCTCGGCGAAATGCAGCTGGGCGAAACCGGCTGGATCAGCATCGGCGGCACCCTGGCGCGCGCGCGCATCGTCGGCGCCAACCAGCTGCCGGGCAGCATCCGCCCGCAGTGGAACACCGGCACCCTCCGCCTGGAAGGCGGCATCGGCGACTTCGGCGGCGAAATCGTCGGCCGCGTCATCGAAGTGCCGGGCAGCACCGGCAGCTTCAGCAACGTGGGCATCGGCGTCACCTGGCGCGCGCCCTGGCAGGCCCGCCTCAGCGTGGGCGCGGAAAGCCTGATGACCCGCGGCCAGAACCCGTTCCGCAGCACCGGCGACGACGAGGAAGAATCCTCGCGCGTGCCCTACATCCGCTACGAACAGGACCTCTGACCGCCCACGCGGTGTCCTGCTTCGAAGTGTGACGGCGTTCCTCCGGGTGGCATACCCCGCCCCGTAACATTCGCCGAAGCATGACCCTTGCCTTGCCCGTCGCCGAAGCCTGCCTGGCGCGCCACCGCGTACGCCTGCTGGGCAATGAAGGCCCGATGCTGGTGTTCGTGCCCGGTTTCGGCGGCAGCCAGGCCAGCTGGGAACCCGTGGCCACGCGCTTCGCGCACGACCACCGCGTGGTGCTGATGGACCTGGTGGACGGCCACGCGCTCGACCCCGGCGACGGCCCCGCCTACGACAACCTCTGGGCCCACGGCACCGACCTGCTGGAACTGCTGGGCGCACTCGATGCGCGCGACGTGACCGTGGTGGGCCACGGCCTGGCCGGCCTGGGCGGCCTGCTGGCGGCCATCCAGGCGCCGCGGCTGTTCAAGCAGCTGGTGCTGCTGTGCCCGAGCGCGCGTTTCCTGAACGACCCCTCGGGCTACAAGGGCGGATTCACGCGCGACCACCTCAACGCGCTGATGGACCTGATGGACAAGGACTTCAACGCCTTCGTGGAAGTACTGGCCGGCCTGGCCTACGGCGACACCGCCGACCCGCGTTTCGCGCGCGAACTGGCCGCGCGCCTGGCCACGCACGACCGCGAAGCCCTGGGCGTGCGCCTGCGCCAGCGGCTGATGTGCGACCACCGCGCCGACCTGGCCCACTGCACGGTGCCCTGCGCCGTGCTGCAAAGCCACGACGACCATTACGTGCCGCCCACCGCCACCGACTACCTGGTGTCGCAACTGCGCCACGGCACGCTGCACTGGCTCGACGCCAGCGGGCATTGCCCGCACATCACCCACTCCGACGTGGTGGCGCGCGCACTCCGGGAAGTACTGCGCGCCTGAACGACGAACTGTGACGCAATTCCTCGGCCATCACGCCGCGTAAACGTAGCATTCCCGGAACCCGTGCCCCCGCACGCCCGTTTTCCCTCGCGCTTTCCCCCTGGTGCCGCCATGAATCTTGCGTTGCACGTCGCCGACGACTGCCTCGCGCGCCACGACGTGCGCGTGCTGGGCAAGGGCGAGCGCACCCTGGTGTTCGGCCCCGGCTTCGGCTGCGACCAGGCCACCTGGGAACCGGTGGCGCAGGCCTTCGCGCGCAGCCACCGCGTGGTGCTGATGGATTTCCAGCCCGCGCGCCACGACAGCCTGCATGGCCACGCCGCCGACCTGCTGGAAGTGCTGGCCGCGCTGCAGGCGGAGAACGTGGCGTACGTGGGCCATTCCGTGGCCGCCAGCATCGGCCTGCTGGCCGCCGTGAAGGCGCCGGCGCGCTTTTCCAGCCTGGCGCTGCTGTGCGCCTCGCCGTGTTACCTGAACGAGCCGCCGCACTACACCGGCGGCTTCAGCCGCGAACAGATCGACGGCCTGCTCGAACTGATGGAGCGCAACTTCGCGGACTGGAGCGACACCGTGGGCCCGCTGGCCTTCGGCGAGTTCAACGCGGAAAACTTCGCCTGCGACTTCAGCCGCCGCCTGCGCCGCCAGGACCCGGCCGCGCTGCGCCGCTTCATGGAACTGACGCTGCTGTCCGACCTGCGCGCCGAACTGCCGCGCTGCCCCGTGCCCGCGCTGGTGCTGCAAAGCCCGCACGACGACTTCGTGCCCGCCAGCGCCACAACACACCTGGTGGAAGCGCTGCCTGCCGCCACCCTGCGCCTGCTCGACGCCAGCGGGCACTGCCCGCATGTCACCCACCCCGCGCAGGTGGCACGGGCCCTGCACGCGCATCTTTCCGCATGACCCAAGCGCTGTCGCCCGACCCGTCCTTCGCCGTCGATTCCCTGCCCTGCGCCCTGCTGCGCTTCGACGCCGCCGGCCGCGTGCGCGGCGGCAACGCGCGCCTGCTGGCGCTGCTGGGCCGCAACCGCAAGCAGCTGCTGGCCGCGCGCGTGGACCAGCTGCTCACGCCCGGCAGCACCATGTTCCTGCGCACTTACCTGCAGCCGCTGTTGAAGGGCCACGGCCAGGCCGACGGCATCAGCCTGGAGCTGGTGCACGCCGACGGCAGCACCCTGCCCGTGCTCGTGAGCGCCACCTGGCAGGGCCAGGGCAGCGAGGCAGAGATCTGCTGCGCCGTGCTGCCCGCGCCCCGCATCGCCAACCACGAACGCGAACTGCAACGCGNNCCGCCCTGGAAAGCTTCGCCGCCCGCGCCGCGCACGACCTGGCCGAACCCACCCGCAAGCTGCAGGCCTTCGGCGAGCGCCTGGCCAACAGCCTGCGTTCGCAGCTGGACGCCACCGACCGCGACTACCTCGAGCGCATGCTGAAGGCCGCCGCGCGCATGCAGGGCCTGGTGGACGGGCTGGTGGATCTGTCGCGCACGGGCCCGCCGGCGCCGGCCGGCGAAACCCGCCCGCTGGCCAGCGTGCTTTCCGCCGTGCTCGACGACCTGGCGCGCCACGTGGCAGCCGCCGGCGCCGACGTGCGCGTGGGCGAACTGCCCGA
>DNNT01000011.1 GCA_003497545.1 Arenimonas sp.
CTGCTGGTGGTGTCGCAGGACACCAGCGCCTACGGCGTGGACCTGAAGTACGCCCCGGGCGAATGGCGCGGCCGCCAGTACCCGACCCGCATGAAGGACCTGTGCGAGGGCCTGTCGGAGCTGGGAATCTGGACCCGCCTGCACTACGTCTACCCGTACCCGCACGTGGACGACGTCATCCCGCTGATGGCCGAGGGCAAGCTGCTGCCTTACCTCGACATCCCGTTCCAGCACGCCAGCCCGCGCATCCTGAAGCTGATGAAGCGCCCGGGCGCGGTGGACAAGACCCTCGAGCGCATCCAGCGCTGGCGCGAGGTCTGCCCCGAGCTGACCATCCGCAGCACCTTCATCGTGGGTTTCCCGGGCGAAACCGAGGAAGACTTCGAGCAGCTGCTGTCCTTCCTGGACCAGGCCGAGCTCGACCGCGTCGGCGCCTTCGCCTATTCGCCGGTGGAAGGCGCCAGCGCCAACGACCTGCCGGGCGCCGTGCCCGAGGAAGTGAAGCAGGAGCGCCTGGCGCGTTTCATGGAGCTGCAGGCGCAGATCAGCGCCGAGAAGCTCGAGCGCAAGGTCGGCAGCGTGCAGACGGTGCTGGTGGACGAGATCGACGGCGAGCTGGCCATCGGCCGTTCGATGGCCGACGCGCCGGAAATCGACGGCCTGGTGCAGATCCAGGACGGCGCCGCCGCGGGCCTCAAGCCCGGCGATTTCTGCGAAGTGCGCATCATGGGCAGCGACGAGCACGACCTGTTCGGCCTGGTCGGCGACGACGAAGACTGAACCTCAGGCGTCGTATTCGACCACGACGATGACGTAGCGCGCCGGCCCGGCCGGCAGGTGCACCTCGACCTCGTCGTCGATGCGCCGGCGCAGCACCGCCCGCGCCAGCGGGGAGTCCACGCTGATGTGGCCGGCCTTCGCATCGGTCTCGTCCGGGCCGACGATGCGGTAGCGCTGGCATTCGCCGCTCTCGCAGTGTTCGATCTCGAACCAGGCGCCGAAGAACACCACCTCCGGGTCCGCCGGCCGGCCCTCGGGCACCTTCAGCACCTCCAGGCGCTTGCTCAGGTAGCGCACCCGGCGGTCGATCTCGCCCAGCTGCTTCTTTCGGTAGGTGTATTCCGCGTTTTCGCTGCGGTCGCCCTCGGCCGCCGCGGCGGCCAGCGCGCGCACCACCTCCGGCCGGCGCAGCCGCCAGAGCTCGTCGAGCTCCGCGCGCAGGCGCTCGAAGCCGGCGCGGGTGATGATCGCCGTGGACTTCTCGCCCGGCGGCCGCCAGCGCGCCATGGCTCAGCCCGCCGGGTAGACCAGCGGCGCGCCCGGGCCCAGCGGCAGGCCCAGGGCGATCCACAGCGCGAACAGCACCGACCAGCCCAGCAGGAAGGTGATCGAGTAGGGGATCATCGTCGCCACCACGGTGCCGATGCCGGCCTTGGGCTCGTAGCGCTGCAGGAAGGCGATCACCAGCGCGAAGTAGCTCATCATCGGCGAGATGATGTTGGTGACCGAATCGCCCACGCGGTAGGCGGTCTGGGTCACTTCCGGCGAATAACCCAGCAGCATGAACATGGGCACGAACACCGGCGCCATCAGCGCCCACTTCGCCGAGGAAGAGCCCATGGCGAGGTTCACCACCGCCGTGAGCAGGATGAAGCACAGCAGCAGCGGGATCTTGGGCAGGCCGATCGACTTCAGGAAGGCGGCACCCTCGACCGCGAAGATCAGGCCCAGCTGGGTCCAGTTGAACAGGGCCACGAACTGCGCCGCGAAGAACACCAGCACCAGGTAGCTGGCCAGCGTGCCCATGGACTTGGACATGCCGTTGATCACGTCGGTGTCGCTGCGGATGGTGCCCGCGCCGACGCCGTAGGCGATGCCCACCAGGCCGCCGGCCACGAAGATCAGGGCCACGATGCCATGCAGGAAGGGCGCCAGCGACTTGAGCACGTCGCTCTCGCCGGCGATGCGCAGGGCGCCGTCGGCCGGCACGGTGGCCCACAGCACCAGGGTCGTGAGCAGGGCGGTGGCGACGCCGGCATAGGCCAGGCCGCGCTTTTCCTGCCGCGACAGCGGCTCGATGCGTTCGTCGCCGATGCCGTGGTCGCCGTCGGGGAAGCGCCGCGCCACGATCTTTTCGGTCACGAACCAGCCCAGCAGCGTCACCAGCGGCGTCGAGGCCTGCATGAAGAACAGGTTGGCGGCCGGGCTGACGGTATACGCGGGGTCGACGATCTGTGCGGCTTCCTGCGACAGGCCTGACAGCAGCGGGTCGATGGTGCCCAGCAGCAGGTTCGCCGAATAGCCGCCCGACACGCCCGCGAAGGCCGCGGCGATGCCCAGGATCGGGTGCCGGCCCGCGGCCACGTACAGCAGCCCCGCCAGCGGCACCAGCAGCACGTAGCCGATTTCGCTGGCCATGTTCGACATCACGCCGGCGAACACCACGATGGGCGTGAGCAGGAAACGCGGCGCGTTCAGCACCACGATGCGCAGGCAGGCGCCGATCAGGCCGCTGTGTTCGGCCACGCCGATGCCGATCAGGGCCACCAGCACGGTGCCCAGCGGCGCGAAGCCGGTGAAGTTGGTGACCAGGCCGCCCATGACGCGCTGCAGGCCGTCCACGCTGAGCAGGTTGACCGGGGTTACCAGGTCGCCGGTCTTGGGGTGCACCACGCCCACGTCGAACTGGGCCACCACCGCGCTGGCGATGACCACCAGGACCGTAAGCAGGAAGAACAGCGTCGCCGGGTGGGGCAGGGTGTTGCCGGCGCGTTCGACCACGGCCAGGAAGCGGTCCACCGCGCTGGGGCGGGCGGGCGTGGAATCGGTCATCGGTTTCTCCGGTGTCGGGGGCAGGCTCGGCCCGGGGCCGTGGACTATAACCGAGGCCGCGCGCGAGGCACGTGAGGCGTGGATAATCGGGGCCGGTGATTGCGGGGGAGGGGACCATGGTCCTGCTGGCGGTGATTCTGGGCGTGGTGGTGTTCTGGGGCGTGCTGGCCTTCAACCGGCTGGTGCGCCTGCGCAACCAGGTGCGCGCAGGCTGGAGCGACATCGACGTGCAGCTGATGCGCCGGCACGACCTGGTGCCGCGGCTGGTGGAGGCCGTGCGCGCCTACGCCGGCCACGAGAAAGCCCTGCTCGAAAACGTCACCGAGCTGCGCGCCCGCGCCCTGGCCACGTCCTCGCCGGCCGCGCTGGCCGGGCTGGAGCGCGAGCTCGAGGCCGGGCTGGGCCGGCTGGTGGTGCTCAACGAGGCCTACCCCGAGCTCAAGGCCAGCGAGAATTTCCTGAAGCTGCAGGCCGACCTGGTCGAGGTCGAGGACCACCTGCAGTACGCGCGCCGCTTCTACAACGGCGCCGTACGCGCCAACAACGACGGCGTGCAACGTTTCCCCGACCTGCTGGTGGCGCGCGCCTTCGGCTTCGGCGAGGCGGAATTCTTCGAGGCCGGCGACGGCGAGCGGCAGGCGCCGCGGGTGGGCGGCTGATGCGCGCGGCGTTCGCCCTGGCACTGGCCTTCGCGCTGGCGTGGCTGGCGCCGGGCGCGGCGGCGCAGGAGCGCATCCTGTCCTTCGACGCCGACCTGCGCATCCAGCCCGACGGCAGCCTGCTGGTGGCCGAAACCATCGTCGTGCGCGCCGAGGGCGTGATGATCCGCCGCGGCATCTACCGCGACTTCCCCACCCGCTACGAAGACCCGCTGGGCAATCGCGTCGAAGTGGATTTCGAGCTGCTGGGCGCCGAGCGCAACGGCCAACCCGAGGCGGCGTCGGTCGAGCGGATCGCCAATGGCGTGCGCATCAGCCTGGGCACCGAGGATTTCCTCGAGGTGCCGGCCGAACACCGCTACGTCATCCGCTACCGCACCACCCGCCAGCTGGGTTTCTTCGACAAGCACGACGAGCTCTACTGGAACGTCACCGGCCTGGGCTGGGGCTTCCCGATCGACCACGCCGGCGCCACCGTGACCTTGCCCCGGCCCGTGCCGGCGGCGCAGCTTGGCGCCGAGGCGCAGACCGGCGCCTACGGCGTGCGGGGCCAGGACTACCGGGCCGAAGTGCGCGACGGCGGCGCCCGTTTCGACGCCACCCGCGCGCTGGGCAATGGCCTGGGCCTGACCATCGTGCTGCGTTTCCCCAAGGGCGTGGTGCCCGAACCCACGCGCTCGCAGCGCGCCGCCTGGTTCTTCCGCGACAACGCCGGCGTCGGCATTGCGCTGGTGGGCCTGGTGCTGCTGCTGGCTTTCTACTGGCGGCGCTGGAACCAGCACGGCCGCGACCCGGCGCCCGGTCCGGTGTTCCCGCAGTACGAGCCGCCGGAGGGCTTTTCCCCGGGCGAGCTGCGCTGCCTGACGCGCATGCTCTACGACGCGCCCTGCTACAACGCCGACCTGGTGGACCTGGCCGTGCGCGGCGCGCTCACCCTCAACAACCCCGGCGGCAAGGAGTGGTTTCTGCAGCAGGTGGACGGCGCCGAAGCCCCGACGCTGCCCCCGGAAGCGGCCCTGCTGGCGCCGCTGTTCACCGGCGGCGCGCGGCTGGAGCTCAAGCAGGAAAACCACGCCGTGCTGCGCGATTCGCGCCTGCAGCACATGCTGGCCATCGAGCGCCGGCTGCGGCCGAAATACTTCGTGCGCAACGGCGGCACCGCGTTCGGCGGCCTGGCCTTCTCGGTGGTCTATGGCGCGCTGGCCTTCATCGTCGCCAATGGCCACGGCCTGCCGGCCATCCTGGTGCTGTTGGGCCTGTCGCTGGTGGCGCACGTGCTGGCCGGCTGGGCGATGATGGCGCCCACCGCCGAAGGCCGGAAGCTGCTCGACCGCATCGAGGGCCTGAAGCTCTACCTCAGCGTCGCCGAGCGCGACGAACTGGCGCGCCTGGCCGGCCCCGGCCACGAGGAACCCGCGCTCGACGCCGGGCGCTACGAATCGCTGCTCCCCTATGCCATGGCGCTCGGCGTCGAGGACGCCTGGACCGGCCGCTTCACCGCGGCGGTGGGCGCGGCGGCGGCGGCGGAAACCGCACGCAACCTGGGCTGGTACCACGGCACCGGCGCCGCCGGCTTCAGCCTGGGCGGCGTGAACCAGGCCCTGTCGAGTTCGCTCAGCCAGACCATTTCCTCGTCGGCCTCGCCGCCGGGATCGAGCTCGGGCAGCGGCGGCGGCGGTTTTTCCGGCGGCGGCGGCGGTGGCGGCGGCGGAGGCGGGCGCTAGCGGTTCAGCGCTTGCCGCCCAGCAGCCCGCCCAGCAAACCACGCAGGATCTGCCGGCCGATGCCGTTGGCCACCGTGCGCGTGGCCGACTTGGCCGCGGCCTCGACCGCGCCCTGGCGGCGCTTGGTGCCCCACAGGAATTCGTCCAGCTTCGACGGCGTTTTCGCCTCGGCCTGCGGCGCGGGCGCGCCCGGCTTGCCGGCGGGCGNNCGGCGGGCGCGGGGGCTTCCTGCGCGGCGGCCTGTTCGGCGCGTTTGGCCAGCATTTCAAAGGCCGATTCGCGGTTCACCGCGGTGTCGTACTTGCCGCCCACCGGGCTGCGGCTGCGCACCAGCGCGCGCTCGGCCTCGGTGATCGCGCCCATGCGGCAACGCGGCGGCGCGATCAGCGCGCGTTCCACCGGCATCGGCACGCCCTTGTCCTGCAGCATCGACACCAGCGCTTCGCCCACGCCCAGCTCGCCGATGACGCGGGCGACGTCGAGCTTCGGGTTCTGGACGAAGGTTTCGGCGGCGGTGCGCACGGCCTTCTGGTCGCGCGGGG
>DNNT01000133.1 GCA_003497545.1 Arenimonas sp.
AGGCGCTTGGCCACGTCCTCGGCGCCGATGCCGGTGGCGTCCTTGAGCGGGCGCAGGTCGAGGATGCACTCGTGCGCCACCAGGCCGTTGCGGCCGGTGTAGAGCGTCTTGTAGTGCGGGGCCAGTCGCTTCGCGATGTAGTTGGCATTGAGCAGCGCCACCTGGGTGGCGCGGCGCAGGCCTTCGGCGCCCATCATCACGATGTACATCCAGCTGATCGGCAGGATCGAGGCCGAACCGAAGGTGGCCGCCGACACCATGCCCACGTCGCCCTCGCCGCCGAAGGCCTTGGGCAGGAACGGCGCCAGGTGCGACTTCACCGCGCAGGGGCCCACGCCGGGGCCGCCGCCGCCGTGCGGGATGCAGAAGGTCTTGTGCAGGTTCAGGTGGCTGACGTCCGAGCCCCACTTGCCGGGCTTGGCCACGCCGACCAGCGCGTTCATGTTGGCGCCGTCGGTGTACACCTGGCCGCCGTGCGCGTGCACGATGTCGCAGATCTCGACGATGTCCTCCTCGAACACGCCGTGCGTGGACGGGTAGGTGACCATCAGCGCGGCGAGGCGGTCGGAATACTTCTCGGCGTTGCGGCGGATGTCTTCCACGTCGACGTTGCCGTTGGCGTCGGTCTTGGTGACCACCACGGTCATGCCGCACATCTGCGCGCTGGCCGGGTTGGTGCCATGCGCCGAATCCGGGATCAGGCAGATGTCGCGGTGCGCCTCGCCGCGGCTGCGGTGGTAGGCGCGGATGGCCAGCAGGCCGGCGTATTCACCCTGGGCGCCGGAGTTCGGCTGCAGGCTGACGGCGTCGTAGCCGGTGCACTCGACCAGCATGGCCTCGAGCGACTCCACCAGCTCGCGGTAGCCGGCGGCCTGTTCCGGCGGCGCCAGCGGGTGGATGTTGGCGAACTCGGGCCAGGTCACCGGGATCATCTCGGCGGTGGCATTGAGCTTCATGGTGCAGCTGCCCAGCGGGATCATGGTGCGATCCATCGCCAGGTCCTTGTCGGCCAGCGAACGCATGTAGCGCAGCAGTTCGTGCTCGCTGTGGTGGGTGTTGAACACCGGGTGCTGCATGTACTTCGAGGTGCGGCGCAGCGATTCCGGGATGAGCTCCGGCGCGGTGGCGTCGAGCGCGTCCACGGAGGGCAGCGTGGCCTCGTCGGACGGGGCGAAGATGCGCCAGAGCAGGGCGACGTCCTCGCGGGTGGTGGTTTCGTCGAGCGAGATGCAGAGCGAACCGTTGCCGCGCACGCGCAGGTTGGCGCGGTGGGCCCGGGCGCGGGCCAGGATGCGTTCGCCGGCCTCGCCCGCGTCGATGCACAGGGTGTCGAAGGCGGTCGCGTGCACCACCGAATGGCCCAGTTCGCGCAGGCCGGCCGCCAGGATGGCGGTGAGGCGGGTGACGCGGCGGGCGATGCGCGCCAGGCCCTCGGGGCCGTGGTAGACGGCG
This sequence comes from Arenimonas sp., assembly GCA_003497545.1. Lineage (GTDB taxonomy): Bacteria > Pseudomonadota > Gammaproteobacteria > Xanthomonadales > Xanthomonadaceae > Arenimonas. Next base: position 1,453 of record DNNT01000133.1, read on the forward strand.
TACATCGAAGCCATCACCGCCAGCAGCACCTGCGCGGTGCAGATGTTGGAGGTGGCCTTCTCGCGGCGGATGTGCTGCTCGCGGGTCTGCAGGGTGAGGCGGTAGGCCGGCTTGCCCTCGGCGTCGATGGACACGCCGATCAGGCGGCCCGGCATCGAGCGCTTGAAGGCGTCCTTGCAGGCCATGAAGGCGGCGTGCGGGCCGCCGAAGCCGAAGGGCACGCCGAAGCGCTGGGTGTTGCCGACCACGATGTCGGCGCCCATTTCGCCCGGCGGCTTGAGCAGGGTCAGGGCCAGCAGGTCGGTGGCGACCACGAACAGGGCGTTGTGCGAGTGGATGACCTCGGCGTCGCGGCTCCAGTCCTCGATCCAGCCGCTGGAGGCCGGGTACTGCACCAGCACGCCGAAGTAGTCGCCCTTGGCGAGCGCGGCGTGGAAGGCGTCGGTGGAGCGCACGATCTCCAGGGTGATGCCCAGCGGCTCGGCGCGGGTGCGCAGCACCTCGATCGTCTGCGGGTGGGTGTCGCCGGCGACCAGGAAGGTGTTGGACTTCGACTTGGCCGAACGCTTGGCCAGGGTCATGGCCTCGGCCGCCGCGGTGCCCTCGTCGAGCAGGGAGGCGTTGGCGATCTCCATGCCGGTGAGGTCGGCGCACAGGGTCTGGAAGTTGATCAGCGCTTCCATTCGGCCCTGCGAGATCTCCGCCTGGTAGGGCGTGTAGGCGGTGTACCAGGCCGGGTTCTCGAGGATGTTGCGCAGGATGACGTTCGGCGTGTGGGTGCCGTAGTAGCCCTGGCCGATGAAGCTGCGGAAGACCTCGTTCTTCGCCGCGATCTCGCGGATCTTGGCGAGCGCCTCGACCTCGGTGACCGGGGCGGGCAGGGCCAGCGGGGCAGCCGACTTGATGCTGGCCGGCACGATGGCGTCGGTCATCGCCTCCAGGGAGTCGTGGCCGACCACGCGCAGCATGTGGGCGATTTCGGCTTCGTTGGGGCCGATGTGGCGTTCGAGGAAGGCGTCGTGGTGCTCGAGCTGGCGCAGGCTGTCGCGATTCATGGCGGATCCGGACATGGGGAGGGGCCGTGCAAGCCGCACGGGGCGCCCCTCTGTCCTTTTGCCTGAGAGTTTTGGACGCGTGGCCCATGCCCCTTCGGCGCCGGCTGGTTCCGGTCTCTCCAGAGTCGCTCGCGTGATGCGGTTCCGGGTCCTGAGCGATTACGGGCGTTACGCCTTCGGCGCTGGCTTTCGCCAGCCTCTCCCGCACCACGCATCGAGCCCCGCCAGTTTACCCCAAGCGCCCCCCCGGGAGGGGGGGCGGGCACGGACTACCTGGTGACGAGGACGCGAAGGTAGGTGGCCGGGATTTCGGTGCCCTGGCCCGCGGCCCGGTTCTCGGCCTCGAACAGCCGGGCCAGCTCTGCCTGCAGCTCATCCCGGCGGCCGGCCCGGGTGGCGGCATCGAAGGCGTTCATGGTGGGGCCGTAGTAGTCGCGGAAGATGGCCAGGAAGGACTGGGGCGTCCCGGGGTGGCGGAAGGTGTAGGTCGCCCGTTCGCACTGGATGCGGTCCTGGGGAATGCCCGCGGCGCCGAAGCGTTCGCGCACCAGTTCCTCCTTGCCCCAGGTGACCGGGCTGACGAAACCCTCGGGCGGCGGCGGCGCGTAGGCCGCGCACACCTGCAGCACCCGCGCGATCAGCGTGGGGTCGCCCGGGATCCAGTTGCCCATCATGATGCGGCCGCCGGGTCGGGTGACGCGCACCATTTCGCGGGCCGTGTCCAGCGGCCGGGGCGCGAACATGGCGCCGAACATGCTCACCACCAGGTCGAAACGACCGTCGCCGATCTCATCCAGGCGGGACGCGTCGCCCTGCTGGAAACGTAGGTTGGGCAGCTTCGCCGCCGCCGCACGGGCATTGCCGGCGGCGACCAGGTTGGAGGCGATGTCCACGCCCAGCACGGTGGCGCCGCGCCGGGCCGCCGGCAGTGCGGTGGTGCCGTCGCCGCAGCCCAGGTCAAGCACGTCCATTCCCGGCCCGACGCCGAGGCGTTCGATCACCTCGTCGCCGCCCTCGCGCATGGTGGCGGCGAGCCGGGTGAAGTCGCCCTTTTCCCAAAGCGCCCGGTTGGGATTGGCGGCGGTGGCTGGACTTTCGTTTCGGGCGGACGCACTGTGGGAAGCGACCGGCAGTTCGGTGGATGTCATGTCATGGCTCCTGGTTTCCGGACGGGGGTCCGGGGGAGGCCGCAGCATCGGCGGTTCCCCGCCGCGATGCTTGGAGGAAACCTGCAGATTTCGTGGAGGAGCGCCGCGTTGCCCGCCGGGTCCAACATCGTCTACCGCTTCGAGGCCTTCGAGCTCGACCCCGGTCGGTTCGAGCTGCGCCGCGACGGGCAGCCCGTCCCCGTGGAGCCGCAGGTTTTTTCCCTCCTGCTGCTGCTCGTCGGCAACGCCGAGCGCCTGGTCAGCAAGGACGAGGTGGCGGAAAAGGTCTGGAGCAACGCTGACGTCGCCGACGCCACGATCGCGTCGCGGGTGAAGTCCGCGCGTCGCGCCCTTGGTGACGACGGCGGGCAGCAGCGCCTGATCCGCACGGTGCACGGCAAGGGTTGGCGCTTCGTCGGCAGCGTCCGTTATGCCGGCGCGGCGGTCCACGTCCAGCCCGTGGAAGCGGGCGGCGCGACCACGGCCGCGGACGAGCGCCCGTCGATAGCGGTGCTGCCTTTCCGCGTGGTCGGCGAGGCCGGGCCGCTGGATTTCGTCGCCGGCGCGCTGGCCGACGAATTGATCACCGACCTCGCGCGCCTGCGCTGGCTGCTGGTGATCGCGCGCACGTCGACGTTCCGGTTCCGCGGCCAGGGCGCGGATTGCGCCGACGTCGGCGCCGCGCTGAACGTGCGCTACTGCCTGGCCGGAACGCTTCGGAGCAGCGCCCACCAGGTGACGCTGTCGGTGGAGCTGGCGCGCACCCGCGACAGCGCCGTGGTCTGGGCAGAGCGATTCACCGCCGGCCGGAGCGAGTTGCCGCAGCTCCAGCAGGCCCTGCTCGCGAGCCTGGTGGCGAAGCTGGAAGTCCACATCGTCCGGCAGGAGGTGGAGTCGGCGCGCCGCGCCCCGGTCCCGGCGCTGGACGCATGGTCTTCCTACCACCTGGGCCTGGACCACATGTTCCGGTTCAACAAGGCGGACAATGGCGAGGCCGCGGCCTGGTTCGAGCGTGCCCTGGCGTTGAACCCGCATTTCTCACGCGCGCTTTCGGGACTCTCGTTCACCTGTTTCCAGGACAGCTTCCTGGAGTACTCGGGCAACGGCGACGACATGGCGCGGCGCGCGCGGCGGCTCGCGGAGCAAGCGCTGGCCTGCGACCCGCTCGATCCCTTCGCCCACCTCAACCTGGGCCGTTCGCTGTGGTTCGAGGATGCGGTTCCGGAGAGCCTGGAGCGGCTGGGGCAGTGCATCGAGCTGAGCCCCAACTATGCGCAGGCGGTCTACTCCAAGGCCTGGGCCGAGATGACGCTGTGCGACGCCGCCAACAGCGACGCGCACGCAGCCCTGGCGATGCGCCTGAGCCCGCTCGACCCGCTTCGCTACGCGATGCTGGGGGTGCGCGCCGTCAGCGCACTGCTGCTGGGCGAGCACCCCAGGGCCGCCGACCTGGCCGAAGCGGCGGCGCGCTCGCCGGGGGCGCACAAGCACATCGCCGTGATCGCGGCGATCACCGCACAGGCCGATGGTCGCCTGGAGCAGGCGGCGCGGTGGATATCGAGGGCCCGCCAAATGGACCCGGCGGTGTCGCCGGCGTCGTTTTTCCGGTCGTTCCCGTTCGTTCGTTCGGCCGGGCGGGAGACCATCGAGAGGTCGTTCCGCGAGCTTGGGTTCGGGCCGCGTCCCGCCTAGCCCGGCGGGACAGGTGCCCGGCCGGGGATCACCCGGCGGTGGTGTCGCGCTTCTCGCGTTCGCCGGCGGGCTGTTCGCCGTGCACCAGGAACCAGGTGTTCTCGGCGATGTTGGTGGCATGGTCGCCGATGCGCTCGATGTTCTTGGCGATGAACAGCAGGTGCGTGCAAGCGGTGATCTGGCGCGGGTCCTCGGCCATGTAGGTCAGCAGCTCGCGGAACAGGCCGGTGTATTCGGCGTCCAGCTCCGCGTCGCGGCCGCGCACGGCCATGGCCTTGTCGGCGTCGCGCAGGCGGTAGGCCTCGAGCGCTTCGGCGACCAGGGTGTTGGCCAGCTTGGCCAGGGCCGGCAGGCCGCGGGCGGCCGAGACCGGCGCCGACTGGTTGAGCACCATGCTGCGCTTGGCCACGTTGGCGGCGTAGTCGCCGATGCGCTCGATGTCGGCCGAGATGCGCAGGGCCGCATAGACCTCGCGCAGGTCGCGCGCCATCGGCTGGCGCAGGGCCAGCAGGCGCAGCACGTCGTGGCTGACTTCGTGCTCGAGCGCGTCGATGGCGTCGTCGTTGGCGACCACGCGCATGGCGGCCTGGCTGTCGCGGCGCTGCAGCACGTCGATGGCGGCGTCGAGCTGGGCCACGGCGATCTGGCCCATGCGCTGGATCTCGCCGTCGAGGCGCTTGAGCTCGCTGTCGTAGCTCTTGACGATATGGTCGGTCATCGCGGTGTCCTGTGCTTAGCCGAAGCGGCCGGTGATGTAGTCTTCGGTCTGCTGCTTGGTCGGCTTGGTGAAGATGGTGGTGGTCGGGCCGTGCTCGATCAGCTCGCCCAGGTACATGAAGGCGGTGAAGTCGGAGCAGCGGGCCGCCTGCTGCATGTTGTGGGTCACGATCAGGATCGTGAACTGCTGCTTGAGCTCGGCGAAGAGCTGCTCGATCTTGCCGGTGGCGATCGGGTCGAGCGCCGAGGTGGGTTCGTCGAACAGGATCACCTGCGGCTTCAGGGCCACCGCGCGGGCGATGCACAGGCGCTGCTGCTGGCCGCCGGACAGGCCCAGGGCGCTCTGCTTGAGCTTGTCCTTGACCTCGTCCCACAGCGCCGCCTGGCGCAGGGCTTCCTCGACGCGATCGGCCATGTCGGCCTTCGACAGCTTCTCGTAGTGGCCGATGCCGTAGGCGATGTTGTCGAAGATCGACATCGGGAACGGCACCGGTTTCTGGAACACCATGCCGATCTTCGAGCGCAGGCGGTTGAGCGGGTACTTCGGGTCGAGCACGTTCTCGCCGTCGAGCAGCACCTCGCCGGTGGCGCGCTGTCCCGGGTAGATCGAATAGATGCGGTTGAAGATGCGCAGCAGGGTCGACTTGCCGCAGCCCGAAGGACCGATCAGCGCGGTCACCTTGTTCTCGGGCACGTCGAAGCTGATGTCCTTGAGCGCGGTGAAGTCGCCGTAGTGGAAGGCCAGGTTGCGCGCGGCGAGCTTGACCCGCGACGGCTCGGCGGCGCCGGCGGCGGCCTGCGGGACGGCGGTGGCGAAGGTGATCGGGGCGTCAGTCATGGTGGGTCTTCTTGCGCAGCAGGAGGGTGCGTGCGACCAGGCTGACGGCCAGCACGAACAGGGTGATCAGGAAGGCGCCGGCCCAGGCCAGCTGGTTCCAGTACTCGAAGGGACTCATGGCGAACTGGAAGATGGTGACCGGCAGGTTCGGCATGGCGCCGGACATGTCGGTGTTCCAGTACTGGTTGTTGAAGGCGGTGAACAGCAGCGGCGCGGTTTCGCCGCTGATGCGCGCCAGCGCCAGCAGCACGCCGGTGACGATGCCGGGAAGCGCCGCGCGGTAGAGGATCTGCGTGGTCACCTTCCACTGCGGGATGCCCAGCGAAAGCGCCGCCTCGCGCATCTGCGACGGCACCAGGCGCAACATCTCGTCGGTGGTGCGCACCACCACCGGCAGCACGATGAAGGCCATCGCCACCGAACCCGCGTAGCCGGAGAACGAACCGGTCGGGCGCACCACCAGGGTGTACACGAACAGGCCCAGCACGATCGACGGCGCCGACAGCAGGATGTCGTTGACGAAGCGGATCACCTCGCCGATCTTGCGCGAGCGCGCGTATTCGGCCAGGAAGGTGCCGGCGGCGATGCCCACGGGCGCGCCCAGGCAGATCGCCAGGGTGCTGAGCATGAGCGAACCGACGATGGCGTTCTTCAGGCCGCCGGTGTCCTGGCCCGGGGGCGGGGTCATTTCGGTGAACAGCGACAGGCTCATCGCGTCCACGCCCTTGCTGATGGTGACCCAAAGGATCCACACCAGCCAGAACAGGCCGAACAGGGTGGCGGCGCCGGAAAGCACCAGCGACATGGCGTTCACCAGTCGGCGGCGGAAATACAGGCGGTCGGCGACGGAGGCCATCAGTTGCCCTCCCGCTTGGCCAGGCGCATGAGCATCAACTTGGCGATGGCCAGCACCACGAAGGTGACGATGAACAGCACGAAGCCCAGCGCCAGCAGCGCCGACTGGTACATGGGCGTGGTGGCTTCGGCGAATTCGTTGGCGATGGACGCGGCGATCGAGTTGCCCGGCATCAGCAGCGAGGCGTTGATCTGGTGCGAGTTGCCCAGCACGAAGGTCACGGCCATGGTTTCGCCCAGGGCGCGGCCCATGCCCAGGAAGATGCCGCCGATCACCGCCGAGCGGGTGTAGGGCAGCACGATGTCCCAGACCACCTCGGTGGTGGTGGAGCCGAGCGCGTAGGCCGATTCCTTCAGGCGGTGGGGCACGGTCATGAACACGTCGCGCATGACCGAGGAAATGAAGGGGATGACCATGATCGCCAGCACGATGCCGGCGGTCAGCATGCCGATGCCCAGCGGCGGGCCGGCGAACAGCAGGCCGACGAAGGGCAGGGTGCCCAGCTTCTCGTCGACCCAGGGATAGACGTTGTCGGCCAGGAAGGGCGCCAGCACGAACAGGCCCCACATGCCGTAGATGATCGACGGGATGCCGGCCAGCAGCTCGATGGCCATGCCCAGCGGCTGGCGGATCCAGGCCGGGGCGACCTCGGTGAGGAAGAGCGCGATGCCGAAGCTCACCGGCACGGCGATGATCATGGCGATGATGGTGCTCACCACGGTGCCGTAGATGGCCACCAGGGCGCCGTACTCCTCGGTGACCGGGTTCCATTCGGTGGACGTGAGGAAGCCCAGGCCGAATTCCTCGAAGGCCTCGCGGCCGCCCCAGAACATCGACAGGGCCGCCAGGCCCAGGGCGATCAGGACGAACCAGCCGGCGAGGGTGACGAGGTTGCGGAAGGCCCAGTCGCCGAAGGCATCGAGGCGATGCGATCGTTCGGCGGCGGGCGGGGCGGAAGCGGTTTGCATTCGCGGCGCTCTTTTACTGGGGCCTGGCTAGTGAAGAAGCCCGCGCGCCCTCGTGGGGTNNGGGCCGGTGCAACTCGGCGCTTACCTTACTTGAAGTTCGCGGCCCAGTAAGCCTTGATCTGCGCAACCAGTTCGTCCGGCAGCGGCACGTAGCCGAGCTGGGTGGCGGAATCATCGCCCTTCTCGTAGACCCAGGCGAAGAACTCGCGGGCCTGCTTGTTGCCCTCCGCGTTCTTGGGCTGCTTGGACATCAGGATGAAGTTGGTGGCGGCGATCGGCCAGGAATCCTTGCCCGGGGCGTTGGTCACGACCAGGTAGAAGTCCTTCGAGGTGGCCCACTCGGCGCTGGCCGCGGCGGCCTGGATCGAGGCGTTGCTGGCCTGCACGAAGTTGCCGGCGGCGTTCTTCATCGACGCGTACGGCACCTTGTTGGTCAGCGCGTAGGACAGCTCGATGTAGCCGATGGCGCCCTTGATCTGCTTCACGTAGGCGGTCACGCCCTCGTTGCCCTTGCCGCCCACGCCGGTCGGCCAGCGCACCGAGGTGCCTTCGCCGACCTTGGACTGCCACTCCGGGGACACCTTGGACAGGTAGTTCACGAAGTTGAAGGTGGTGCCGGAGCCGTCCGAGCGGTGCACGACGGTGATGCGCTGGTTCGGCAGGGCCAGGCCCGGGTTCAGGGCGGCGATGGCCGGGTCGTTCCAGGTCTTGATCTTGCCGAGGTAGATGTCGGCGAGGGTCTTGCCGTCGAGCTTGAGCTGGTTGGCGGCGATGCCCGGGACGTTGTAGGCCGGCACGATGCCGCCCATCACGGACGGGAACTGCACCAGGTTGGAGGCGGCCAGGTCTTCCGGCTTCAGCGGGGCGTCGGACGAGCCGAAGTCCACGGTGTTGGCCTTCATCTGGGCGATGCCGCCGCCGGAGCCGATGGACTGGTAGTTGATGCGGTGGCCGGTCTCGGCGTTGTAGTCGGCCGACCACTTGGACATGGTCGGGAACACGAAGGTGGCGCCGGCGCCGGTGATGTCGGCGGCCTGGGCCTGGGTGCCGAGGACGGCGGCCACCGCCAGCACGGCGATGCGGGACTTGTTCTTGAGGGAGCTAAACACGGTCGACTCCTTGGGATTCGGGGAGGGGGAAGGGCGGTCCCTTGCCCCTGATGTCAATGATTTATGACGAATGTGACAGCGGGGTTACATGGTCACGCGGGGCCCGCCGGGGCCGGCCCCGCGTTCAGGATCACCAGAAGAAGGAAGCGCGGGCTTCCAGGATGTTCGGGTCGTCGCTGACGCCGCGGCGCTGGGAATCGACCGCCACGTAGTTCAGGGCGAACTTGAAGTTCGAGCGCCAGTACCAGTTCACGCCGGCGGTCCAGGAGTCCATCTGGCCGCCCAGCACGCTGCCGTCGTCGAGGTCGATGGTGTCGTAGCGCAGGCCCAGCTGCCACATGCCCGAGGCCGGCTCGGACGGGCCGCCGGTGGTGATGACGCCGTTCTTGTAGCCCCAGGTCTCGCCGGTGACGTTCCACAGGCCCGAGACGTACCAGCTGTCGCCGGAGAAGTCGCCGGCGGCGGCGTAGCGGTCCACCGTGGACTGCATGTATTCGGCCTGCACCTTCACCGGGCCCTCGACCCAGATGCCTTCCAGGCCCAGGGTGCGCTGGCGGTCGCTGGCGACCAGGTTGCCGGTGTCCACCAGGCGCACGGCGGCCAGGTCGGCCTGCGGGCGGGTGCGCAGGCGGATGGCGTCGGCGTCGGTGTCGAGGTCCACGGCCGACAGGCCCAGGTGCAGCAGCTTGCCGGGCTCGTTCACCGGCGCCCAGGTGAAGCGGCCGCCGTAGCCGCTGCCGTGGGCCAGGTTGCGGGTGAGTTCGCGACCGAACACGCTGCCGGTCAGGGTCCAGGTGTCGCCGGCCGTGGCCAGCTGCACGCCGAGGGGGCGGGCCACGCCGAAGGTGTTGGTCACCATGGCCTTGGAGATGAAGTCGTTGTTCTTGGTGCTCGACAGCTCTTCGAGGCTGTTGGGCTGCTTGAACTGGCCGGCGGTCAGGGTGGTCACGCCGCTGAAGCGGTACTGGATGTTGTTGTCCAGGTACTTGTCGGCCTTGGCGTCGTAGCCGACGACCCAGTTGAACATGCCCGGGCCCTTGCCCTTGACCACGATTTCGGCCCGGCGCATCTCGAACTCGCTGTCGTCGCCGTTGATGCCGTTGCCGTTGAGGTCGGCCACGTCGTTGTCATACCAGTTGGCATCGGCCTGCATCAGGCCTTCGAGGGAAATCTCCGAGCCGCCGATCACGTCGAAGGTGATTTCGGCGAAGGCCGGGGTGGAGAGCGCGCCCAGCAGGGCGACGGTCAGGAGCTTGCGTGAAAGATTCATGGCACTGGCCTTGTCGGTTGGGCGGCTCCGGGCGGGGACGTCCGCCGGATGGGCGCAATCTAGGAAGGGTCTGTGACGGGTAAATGACAAAAAGTCAGTTTCGTGTCCCCGAGGTGTCGTTCAGGTTGCGGTTAAGTGTCAGGCGCCGCTTCGCCAAGTCCTTGCTGCAAATGGATTCATGGACTGCAACGCCCCGCCGGGAAGCCGGCGGCCATCTGGCCGTCATGAAACCAACACCGCGCCCTCACCTTTGTTGCGGAGCCGTCGCCGCACTGTCTCCGGGCTGTCATCTGCGCTTTCCAGACTGGCCTTGAACCCTACCGAGGCCCCGCCATGCCCGCCGTGGACATCCCGCCGACCCTGCGCCAGTGGATCATCGAACAGGCCCGCAATGGCCAACCGCCGGCCACCGTCGTGCAGGCCATGCTGGCCCAGGGCTGGCAGGAAGAGCAGGCGGTGGACGCGGTGCAGGCAGTGCTGCACGACTACCTCGTTGAAC
>DNNT01000307.1 GCA_003497545.1 Arenimonas sp.
GTGGTCGGCCCCGAGGCGCCGCTGGTGCGCGGCGTGGTCGACCGCTTCCGCGAGGCCGGCCAGCCCATCTTCGGCCCCACCGCCGCCGCCGCGCAGCTGGAAGGCAGCAAGGCCTACGCCAAGGACTTCCTGGCCCGCCACCGCATCCCCACCGCGTATTACGCCGTGTTCGAGGACGCGCAGCTGGCGCTGCAGCACGTGCGCGACCACGGCGCGCCCATCGTCATCAAGGCCGACGGCCTGGCGGCGGGCAAGGGCGTGGTGGTGGCGATGACCCTCGCCGAGGCCGAAGCCGCCATCACCGACATGCTCGAAGGCAATGCCTTCGGCGAAGCCGGTTCGCGCGTGGTGGTGGAAGAATTCCTGGAAGGCGAGGAAGCCAGCTTCATCTCCATGGTGGACGGCCGCTTCGCGCTGCCCATGGCCACCTCGCAGGACCACAAACGCGTGGGCGACGCCGACACCGGCCCGAACACCGGCGGCATGGGCGCGTACTCGCCGGCGCCGGTGGTCACGCCGGAAGTGCACGCGCGCATCATGCGCGAGGTGGTCGAACCCACCGTGCGCGGCATGATCGCCGACGGCGTGCCCTTCACCGGCTTCCTCTACGCCGGCCTGATGATCGCGCCCGACGGTTCGCCCAAGGTCATCGAATTCAACGTGCGCTTCGGCGACCCGGAAACCCAGCCGGTGATGCTGCGCCTGCGCAGCGACCTGCTCGACCTGGTGGAAGCCGCCATCGCCGGCCGGCTGGAGCAGGCGCAGGCCGAGTGGGACCCGCGCCCCAGCCTGGGCGTGGTGATGGCCGCCGAAAACTACCCCGGCACGCCGCGCACCGGCGACGTCATCGCCGGCCTGGGCACCGACCCGGGCCCGGGCGCCAAGGTTTTCCACGCCGGCACCGCCATGAAAAACGGCCAGGTGGTGACCGCCGGCGGCCGCGTGCTCTGCGCCTGCGCCCTGGGCGACAGCGTGGCCGACGCCCAGCGCCGCGCCTATGCCGCCGCCGACAACATCCACTGGGACGGCTGCTTCTACCGCAGCGACATCGGCTGGCGGGCCATCGAACGCGAGCAGGGCTGAGCCCGCAGGCTAAGCTGGGCGCCAGGATCCGGCGGGAGAAGGACATGCGGGCAATTTCGGCGGCACTGGCCGCTGTGGCGCTGGCGCTGGTTGCACCGGCGCATGCGGTCGACCAGCCGTCGACGTATCCCGGCTGCGCTGAACGCCAGGCCGATGTGCCCTGGGGCGGCGCCGTCACCCTCGATCTTTCCGCCTGCCAGTCCTTCGGCCTGGGCGTGCTGGCCACGCCGCCCGCGCATGGCCAGGCCAGCCCGGCTCCCGACGCGCCGGCCGAACAATTCGTCTACGTGCACGGCGGCACGGGTCCCGCCGGCGGCGGCGAGGACCACTTCGTCGTGCTCGACGACAATTCCGACCGCATCCGCGTGCGCGTGCGCATTGCGCCACCCAGCCTGGGCGTCGCCATTTCCCCGGGGAGCCTGCCGGGGCTGCGGGCCGGTACGCCGATGGCGGCCACGCTCGCCGCTTCCGGCGGCCAGGCGCCGTATGCCTTCCGGCTGGGCGAAGGCACGCTGCCGCCGGGGCTGTCGCTGTCGGCGGACGGCCGCCTGCAAGGCGCGCCAACCCGGCGCGGTCCCTATGCCTTCAGCGTTGTTGCGCGTGACGCGCGCGGTGCCGAAGGCCGGCACGCTTATGCCGGCGACGTCGCCGCGGCGAAATTCGCGCTGGCCCCGGCCAGCGCGACGGTGGTGCGCGGCCAACGGTTCGAGCTGAAGCTTTCCGCCGGTGGCGGCGTGCCGCCGCACCGTTATTCGCTGGAGCCCGGCGGAACGCTGCCGCCCGGCATCACGCTGTCCGACGACGGCTGGCTGCGCGGCGTCGTCGCGGTCATGCCCGGCGATTACCGCGCCGGCGTGCGCGTCACCGACGCCAGCACCGGCCCGGGCGAATCCTTCGAAGTCGAGCCGCTGGTGCTGCGCCTGGTGGCGCCCCCGGCGATCTCGCTCGAGGTCGTGCCGGATCCGGGTGCCCGCGCCACGCTCGTCGTCGACCGCGGGCAGGCCCTGGCAGTGGCCACGCACGTGGTGATCGAGGCCAGCGGCGAAGGCCTGGCCGGCCTCGGGCCCGCCAGCCTGCCGCGAACCGTGCTGATCCTGCCGGGAGAGCGCCGTGCGCGGGCGCCGCTGCCGCCGGAGGTGATGCCCGCCGGGGCACCCGGCCAGCCAATCACGCTGACGGTGTCGCCGGGCCCGGGTTACCGGGCGGGTGCCCGGGTGGAGGCGCGGTTGCGATCCGCCCGCTGAAATCATTCCGCCCTGTGGCCGGAGCACGGCCAAGGTGTATGCTCTGGGCGGGGAAAACACTTGGGGGACTTCATGAGCCGCAGCGAACTGATGGCGCGGTTGATCCGCATGGCACGTCTCGCGCGACATGCCGAGCGCACCGGCGAATCCAGCGTCGACGTACTGGGCGCGCAGGCGCCGGATGACGCCGGCCGCCGCCGCTTCACGCAGGGCGTGCTCGCCGCCACCACCACCGCGGCCGCCTGGTCCTTCTCGGCCGGAGCGCTGGCCAAGGCCAGCGGCACGACCTGGCCGGTGCGGACCGCACCCGCCGATGTCGCCGTGGTCGGTGCCGGCATCGCCGGCCTGGCCTGCGCCAGCGAGCTCGCGCGCCTGGGTATCGGCGCGCAGGTCTTCGAGGCCTCGGATCGCGTTGGCGGCCGCATCGCCAGCCTTCGCGGCGTGTTCCCGGGCCAGGTGGTCGAGCGCGGCGCCGAGTTCATCGGCTCCTCCCACAACGTGATGCTTGGCTACGCCCGCCAGCTCGGCCTCGAACTCGAGGACCTGGGCGCCGCGCCGGGCACCGCCTTCCATTATTTCGGCGGCCGGCGCTACACCGAGGCGCAGGTGCTGGAAGAGTTCCGTGGCTTCACCGCCTCGATCCGCGGCGACCTCGCGCGCATCAGCCATCCGAACGCCGACCAGTTCACGCCCGCCGACGCCGAGTTCGATTTCCTGAGCATCGACGAGCTGCTCGACCTGCGCGGCGCGGGCGGCCTGCTGCGCCAGGTGGTCTCGAGCGCCGTGCAGGCCGAGTTCGGCACCAGCCCCGATCAGGTCAGCGCCATCAGCCTGCTGCGTTTCCTGCACGCCGACCAGCGCGGCAAGCAGTCGGCGCTCGACGGCAGCAGCCACCGCTTCCTGCGCGTGGTCGACGGCAACGACAGCATCCCCTCCGGGCTGGCGGCGCAGCTGCCGCGCCCGGTCGCGTTCGACCACCACCTGGTTTCCGTGCGCCAGCTGGCCAGCGGCCGCTACCGCCTCGTGTTCGAGGTTGGCGGCCGCCTCCTGGCCAGCGAACACAGCGCCGTTGTCCTGGCCCTGCCCTTCACCGTGCTGCGCCACGTCGAACTGCATGCCAGCCTTCAGCTTCCGGAGTGGAAGCGCCTGGCGGTCAGCACCGCCGACATGGGCGGCCAGAATCGCCTGCTGGTCGGCTTCCAGGGTCCGTACTGGTATGAGCGCCACGGCCTGAGCGGCACCGGCTTCAGCGACCGCGCGGCGATGCCGGCGACCTGGGAGTCGAATCCCGGCCGCTCCGGCGCGGGCAACGCCGTGCTGGCGGCCAGCCTCGCACCCTACTCCGCCGGCCCCGGCGCCGCGCAGGTGCAGGCGCAGACCTTCGTCGACGCGCTCGAGGCCGTGGCCCCGGGTGCCGCCGCTGCCGTCGCCCGCGATCGCAACGGCAACCTGCTGGCGCACGTCGAGGACTGGGCAGGCAATCCGCTCAGCCTCGGCGCCCAGGTCTTCAACCGGCCGGGCTACTTCACCACCAACGCGCACCACGAGGCCAAGCCGGTCGGCAAGCTGCTGTTCGCGGGCGACCACACCAGCAGCTTCTACGAGTGGCAGGGCTTCATGGAGGGCGCGGCCCTGTCGGGCCTGCGCGCCGCCGCCGAGGTGCAGGCGCTCTCGCGCGCCTGAGGCCTGCCGTGGCGGTTGGGGACGGCGCCTTCGCGGCGCCGCTGCTGGTGACGTCGCCGACGATCCGTTCGGGCACCACGCTCGTGCAGCGCCTGCTGTGCAGCGCCCCGGGCGGCCTGGTCTACGGCGAGGAAGTGGGCAAGGACGTCGAGTTCCAGTTGCAGGTGCTGGCGGCGCGCCGCCTGGTCTACCGGCACAATGGCGCCCGCTTCCGGCAGGCGCTGTCGCAGGTGCTCGACGGCGAAACCAACGACTGGATCATCGACCTGATGCCCGGGCTCGAGGCCTACGTCGACGCGCTCGGGCAGGGGGCGCTGGCGGGCATGAAAGCCTGCGCAGCGCATGCCGCCTCCGTGGGCAGACCGGCCTGGGGCTTCAAGTACCCGGGCATGGCACCGACGGTACTGCCGCTGCTGGCCGAAGCGATGCCGGGCCTGCGGGTCGTGTACGTTCTGCGCGGGCTGGCCGACACGCTGCGCTCGGCCAAGGCCTGGGGCGCGCTGCCCGACGCCATCCAGGTGCAACGGTTCTGCGACGACTGGCTGGCGCACCAGCATTTCGTCCACGGCTGGCGCGCCGGCATTCCGTTGCTGGTGCTGCGGCATGAAGCGCTCGTGGCCGACCCGGCCGCCGCGATTGCGCGCTTGCGCGCGTTCGCGCCGATCGGCGAGCCGGATCCCGGCGTGGTGTCCCGGCGCATCAACGCCCCGGCCGGCGAGGCCTACCGCGAACCGGAACCGCTGTCGCCCCAGGAGCAGGAATGGGTCGACGCCGCCGTCGCGGCGGCCCCGGCCTGGGACGGCATCGACTAAACTGCCTGACCCCATGAGGATTCGCGATGGAGCTGCTGACGCTCGAGCATTTCGCCGGCTGCGTGAACGAGACTTTCCGCGCCGCGCTCAACGACGGCGAACTGGAGTTCGTCCTGGTCGAGGCCGCGCCCCTGGGCGCGCCGCGGCCCGGTGCCGGGCGGACGCCGTTTTCGCTGCTGTTCCGCAATGGATCGCCGCTGCTGTTCCCGCAGCAGACCTACCGGATGAGCCACGCCCGCGTCGGCAGCGTCGACATCTTCCTGGTGCCGATCGCG